>DLXL01000153.1:0-525 GCA_003448025.1 Saprospirales bacterium
GGACACCGCGGTTGCCGCCTCGGCATTACCTATCCGGAAATCACCGAAATGCAAGCCAGAGCCATCATAGAAGCGGCCCTTAACATGCAAGCCAAAGGCATTAAGGTGATGGCCGAGATCATGGTTCCGCTGGTAGGTACGGTGCGCGAGTTCAACGCACAAGCCGAGGTGATCCGCCGTACGGCTGAGGAAGTATTTGCCGAACGCGGAGAAAAGATCCATTACCTCATCGGTACGATGATCGAAACGCCGCGCTCAGCCCTGATTGCCGACAGCATCGGGGCGCAGGCGGAATTCTTCTCTTTTGGAACTAACGACCTGACCCAGATGACGCTCGGTTTTTCCCGCGACGATGCCGGAAAATTCCTGCCGGACTACCTGAAAAAAGGCATGTACGAACGCGATCCGTTCCAGTCTATCGACCAAAAAGGAGTGGGTCTGCTGGTAGAAATGGCCGTACAGAAAGGCCGGTCTGTCCGCAAAGACATTGAAGTGGGCGTTTGTGGCGAACACGGCGGCGACCCC
>DLXL01000153.1:696-1989 GCA_003448025.1 Saprospirales bacterium
CTTGGTCTTGATTACGTGAGTTGTTCGCCCTTCCGCGTACCCATTGCCCGACTGGCTGCTACCCAGGCCGCTATTCGGGAGGCGAAGTAGAGTGGGGGGTAGGGGGGTATACTTTCAACGATTGCCGTTTATGATCCTGCATATCAAAAACATGATCGATACCTGTTCCAAAAAGGTGGTGCAAGCCGAATTGAAAAAGCTTGGCATCAACCCGGTGACCGTTGCGCTCGGAACGGTTGAAATAGCTGAAGACATGACCGCTGCGCAACGGACAGCCATCGGGAATGCATTGAAACCATTTGGACTGGAACTGATGGAAGACAGGAAAATTATCCTCACAGAGCAGATCAAAAACCTGGTCATAGAACTTGTATACGCCCCGGAAGGCAGTCAAAAAGTGCATTTTACAGACTATATCTCTGAAAAAATGCACTACCATTATCATTATCTATCCAACCTGTTTTCCGAGGTTACGGGCATTACCATTGAGCAATACGTTATTGCCACCAGAATAGAGCGTGTGAAGGAATTGCTGTCTTACAAGGAGTACAACCTGAAGGAAATATCCTTCCGGCTGAATTACTGCAGCGTTTCACATCTGTCCAATCAGTTTAAAAAGGTGACCGGAATGGCGCCATCCGAATTCAAAAAGATGGCGCGTCCGCCTCGTCATGCTTTGGATGAGTTGTAATGATCATGCCGGACCTCTCCGCCGTGATTGGTGTTTTTATCAGGTACATGGCAAAAGCTAACCGGAAACCCATCTAACATCTTGTAACCGCTCGNNACATTACCAAATATGGTCAGCCGATAGGAGTGATCTACACGCCAACCGGGCAAATCATGCGCTATGCAGAATTGATTTTTGTGATGAAAGGGGATGCATTAGAGCGCTGGGTTCTGTATTCGGTGAAGTAAGGTAATTACGTGCCGAATACCTCTATTGAAACATTTAAACCATTATACACCATGAAAAAAGTAATTTCATCTTTATCAGCACTCATTTTATTGGTGCTTTTTCTTCCGTCAGCTTCGGCGCAGAATGCTTGCAAGGAGTGTAAGAAATCTGTTCCAACAGAAGTGCATACTTCTGTTAAAAATGCAGTCACTCTTTCGGGCCCACCAGATGGTAAGGGAGGTCCGGTGGAGTTTCAGATTTACACGCAGGGCAGAGATCAAAAATGGACACTTGCTGAATCCGGGGTAATCACCAAACCAGGTTCAAAGCAAATGTTCAAATACTATAAACCCAGCCAGGTTATGGTGTTGGTTTATACAGAACATCCTTACAAT
>DLXL01000153.1:2013-8636 GCA_003448025.1 Saprospirales bacterium
GTAACCGCTCGTTTCAACGAGCGGCCGGGAATACCCGCCAGTTCACATCTAACATCTTTACAAAGCATCAGCATCCATAAACACTTGAAGATGTGATGTTTTGTAAAGATGTTAGATGTAATGGGTGGGTAAGCTTTTGCCCGCTGTTGAAACAGCGGGTTACAAGATGTTAGATGGGTACAGCGTGCCTCATCAATTGACTAGTGGTGAACCAACCTAGTTCCTAAAAAACTGAAGGTTGCTTTTGGCGCCTGATTTCGTTGTTTATCGCTTATTATGTCCCGCATAACGCGCTCTAAACGCCTAATCAGCCCCCAAAATCATCACTTCAGTTTTTCAGTTACTAAGTTGGTTCACCACTAGTATCTTTCGGATAAACTTGAGCCTCTGGTAGGCGATACAAAAATTTGAACCACAAAGTCGCAAAGGACGCAAAATATCTTCCTTTGTAACTTTGTGGTTCTTTTTTTAGTGGCGCCTCCTACAAAATTCAGATAACTGGAAAAGTATTTTTACCGCGAAGGCGGAGAGGACTTAATAAACATGAGTCATCCTAATTTGGGGGGGCATGTTTAAGCTTTCTGCGCCGCTGCGGATTACCTCATTTAATTACCTGAGCCCGTCAGATTGAACGAAACTCCAAGGTAGTAACCAATGTCATACACCGAAGTAGTTGGCGCAACATTCCCGTCTGATACATATACATCGCCAATTTCGTACCCTTGAGACAGGCGCTCTACCCGTCCACCCATCATACCGGCATTTAAAACAATGCGCTCTCCTTTTCCAAACATGAAGCTAGGGCCCAGAAAAAAGGAGATGGATTGCAGGTTTTCACCACCACCCAAAGGAAAGCCAATGCCAAAAGATCCGGCAACGGTTACGTTCTTTCTGCTGGGCGTATAAAAGTGTACAAAAGAAGTCATTACAGGCACAAAAGCATCTCTGTCGCTGGATTGGAGCGTTGAATCCCGAATGAAGAAGGATTGTGGGCGATTGAAAAATTGTCCGAAATTCAGGCCTACACTTGCCTTGATGCGCATGCCCCCGTATACATTCAAAGAAACTGGAGTCAAGTCAACAGATTTAACCCCCTTTTGCTGAAGGTAATCCAGTGGCGATAGTTTAATTTTGAAGTTTAGTTTTTCTCCATCAGCTGTAAGCCGGTAGTTTTTGGAGAAAGTATTATTGTGCATTTCAAGGTATGTACTGCGAAGTCCGGACAGCACTTTTACATCTATTACGGGTAGTTCTTGTGATTTTGCTTCCAACATATTTGCGTTTTCCTGATAACCCAGCGTTTTATTCTGAGCTACATCCATAAAGCTTTCGGCTACCGCTTTAAACTCATTCAAATTGCTTTCAGGAAAATCAAACTGGTTGATTTCCTTCAACAACAAATCACAGGTTACGGTAGTTGTGGCGTATTTTTCAACCTTTTTCCGGTAATCCTGCATGGTTTTTGAAATTTCCGTTTGCGTATCGGCAATTTTCAAAACCTGATTCAAGTCGATTTTGTTAGGGTCCTTTTCCATAAATATACGTTCCATATATTCACCAGTCATTTGTTTGATCTGACTGGGTTCCAGGAAAGGATTGTATCGAATATGATCTATTTCGTCTATAGCAAAAGCTTGAATCCGCTGGCTGGCAACCTTTTTTTCAATCTCCTCCTGAATAGACTTCAGTTCTTTATCGAGGGTGCTTATTTGCTCTTTGGATCTGCCAAATTCCAGTTCAAGTTTTTCCAGTTTGGCAACTTTTTCAATCCGTTGTTTTTCAGCCTCCGACTGTGAAAATCCGCTTCCAACCTCCAGGTCTTCGCCTGTCAGGGTGGGAAACCTGAATCCACCAATATTCTGATCTCCTCCTTTAAACAAAAATTGGAGTGGGGAGCCACCTCCAAGGCCGCCAAGCAAACTCAAAGGGTTGCCTGACATAACGGATGCCACTGGAATCTCCTCCTTTTCTACTTCAATGGCAACATTATATAAGTAGTTATTGTAATTGTCAACATGCAACAACACATCATCTCCTTTTCGGATGTTTGGTGTGCTGACCGGCTTCCCATTTTGAATGTAATAAATGGAGTCGCGAAAAACGTGGTAAAAAACATGCAACTTTTGAGCTTTAGCCTGAATGCTGCACGTGAGGATTAATCCAACAAGAAGGGTTTTAGCAGTCATAAGATTGTTTTTTGGTGGTAAAAATACATTCAAAACTTTGAAATTACTGCATCTTAACTTGTTGTTATATCTTTCCGCCATATATGAGTGACTAAATCTCTATGCTGAGACGATTAATTTTTCCGCACAGTCTGATGGTAACCATCCTGATGTTCATACTCATCTGGGTGCTGGATGTTATTCGCATTAACCTCCATTTTCTAAATCCGTTCAATGAGTCTATTCGGGATTATCAGGTTACGGATATCGTTTATTCCAGACTTCAGGATAAAAAGATAAATATTGACAATCGGATCGTTTTAGTGAATACTGGCCAGCCATCAAGGGATACCCTTGCCATGTTGGTGAAAAGATTGAAAGAAGCGGAGGCTAAAGTGATTGCGATTGACATCATGCTGGAAGAACAAAAAAATCCGGTTACAGATTCAATCTTAAGGGAAAGCCTGACCAGCATGGAAAATGTAGTTCTGGCTATGGAAATTGACGGGGTTAATGAAGAAACCGGTCATTTTTCCATTGTGAAAAGTTGCAATCCATATTTCTGCGACTTCGTTTATTCGGGATTTATTAACTTTATCACCAACGATACCAGTACCGTCCGAATATTTAGCCCCCGCGAAATGACCACCAGTGGGGAGGTTCTTTCCTTCCCGGTGCAAACGGCACTTTTATATGATCCGGCTGCCACGGATCGGTTGTTTAAAAGAGGGAATAAAGTTGAAGAAATCTTTTTTTCCGGTAACGAAGATCAGTTCGTACAATGTGAAATGCAGGATCTGCTAAACCCTGACCGGGATATACGTGCCCTGATAAATGGGAAAATCGTTCTGATCGGGTTCCTGCCCATTGATTCCTGGGACAGGCCCCTTAGAGACCGGCACTATACGCCTCTTAATGCCAGGTATACCGGTCGGAATACACCTGATATGTATGGCATGGTGATTCATGCCAACATAATTCGTATGATTTTGGACAATAAGTATGTTTTGGAGCCCTCCTGGGCCCTTAACCTGTTGTTGACATTTTTGATATGCTATTTGAATGTACATTTGTTCTATCAAATTTTTCGCCGGGTGAGTCTCCCGTATCACTTCATTACCCGCTTTCTGCAATTAGGCGAAATCGTCGTTTTCTTTTTTATTGTTGCGCTGCTATTTCATTTTTACAGGATCAAAATTGATGCAGGCTATTGGATTACGGCATTACTACTGACATTTGATGCAGTTAAGTTTTATGATAACGGCATTAAAAAACGCTTTGCCTTTTTCAATAACATTCCATATGAACTGCCTAAAACTGTAAAAAGGAAAAAGGCCGCGGCCCCCGAAACCAAGGCTAAGGAAGCATCCGAGGCTCCCGATCTGAAAACGGAAACGAAACCAGAAACATAACAACAATCAAAAGGCACAAAAGTCAAATTACCAATACAACTATGAGAGCAATCCTAATTTTCACCCTGTATCTATGTTTCCATCTGGACGTGGCGGCTCAAGGAACAATCATGGTATTACATGTAGCCGGCCAGGCTCAGTATTTGCCACATTATGGGGCTAAACCAATTCCTCTGGCACCAGGTGATGAGCTGGAGGTGAAAGGGAAAATCCGTTGCAAAGGTTCCGGTACCGTCAGATTGATTTATGATGGTATTCCCATTAGTGTTACAGGTACTAAAATGCGTGATTTGTCTGAAATTATCAGAACAGCTTCACAGCAAAGCCAAATGTCTTTTACCGGCAGATTCTTTAGCTTTCTGAATGAAAGTGTGAAGGAAGGAGTAACAGATGAAAGGCTAAAAAAACACCATCGCCGTTATATGAACAAGTCCAGCGGAGGGATCAAGGGATTCGCCAGTTCGGATGCTACCATTAAGGCGTTATTGGTTACTACAGGTAAACTGCCCCAGGCTAATGTCATTTTCAAATGGCGCAGTATTCCGGGTGATGGCCCTTATGTTTTCTCCATTTTGAACCAGAATCAAAAAACAGTGGCTCAAATGCTGCTAAAGGACACTGCGGCTACCCTTGATCTCGACCAACTATATATCTCACTTGACGAGGAATATACCTGGTCTGTGACCAGAGGTGAAAAAGATCGTTCAGCCCAAATTCCATTTGAAGTTTGTCCGGCGCAGGAGATGAATACCCATACAGACTTATTGCATGATTCTGGCTTTATCAAAGCAAGTCAGGAGGAACAACAAATGATGATTGCCTATCAACTGGAAGAAGATCACAGCTTTTATGTTGCCCAACAGGTTTATCAGAAGTTGCTTGAAAAATCACCTGATAATGAGATCTACAAAAGAATTTATGCTTCATTTCTGGCACGAAGGGACATGTTGCCTGAAGCTGAAAACCTGATCTCTAAAAAACACTAAATGCTAATGAAAAAATGCATCTTACTCCTGATGGGGATAATAGCTGGGTGGACAATAGATGCCCAGGAATTTGCTTTTGCTGCAGGTGGCGATAAGTTTGTGCTGGAACGCGTGGAAAATTATAAACTGACTGTTGCTCAAAAGGTTTTTGACGACATGCACCGGGGACGTGGCGACTTTCGACTGCAAAAGCCTACACTGATCATGAACCGGAAACCAGGGGATATGGCTTCTTTCATCCCGGACAAACTTCAGGTGATCCTCGATGAAAAAGCCTATGACGTTTGTGTCTCCTTCGGAAAAGACTCGTTAAATGCGCTGGCAGCCTTGCTTGGGCATGAGCTGATTCATTATTACGAGAATCACGATTGGAACAGGCACTTTGCCAAAAAGAATGAAAATCTGGAGACCACTGCTCAGCTTGAAAAGCTACAGGAAGGATGTAAGCATGAGGCTCAGGCGGATTATTTAGGTGGATTTATGGCGTTTTCTGTGGGATATAATACCTACGGCATCATGCCCAAGTTGCTGGTAAAATTGTATCAGACCTATGATTATCCTGAAAATCTTCCAGGTTATCCCAGCCTGGAGGAACGGCTGAAGATGGTAAACAGCGCCATGATTCAGTTGAAGGATCTTCAGATCGTTTTTGAAACAGCAAATCTGCTTACCATCCTGGAGCAATATTCGGATGCTTCCGTTTATTATAAAAACATCCTGCAAACTTTCCAGGGCCGTGAAATCTATAATAATGCCGGTGTAAATGCAGCGCTTGCCGCATTAGCTTTGACTAATCCAGCAGATATGCCATTCGTTTATCCACTGGAACTGGATCCAAAATCACGATTGTTTGGATTAAAAAGTAGTGATAAGGAAAAAGAAGTCCAAAGAGCCAATTTGTTAAAACTGGCGCTTGATTACTTTGAAAGAGCCAGAATATTGGATGAAAATTATGCTCCATCCTACCTGAATAAGGCTTGCGTACTGGCCTTACAGGAAGAATGGGAGGATGCGGACTATTTAATCAAGAAAGGTAAAAAGAAAGCCACTGATCCTGCAACAGCCGGCGATTTTCAGGTTTTGGAAGGAATTATGGCCGCTATGCAAAAAGATAGTGTAAAAGCATTAGATTTGTTCCGCAAAGCTGAAACACAGGGAAGTATATGGGCTACGATCAATATTGGAGTTTTGAAAAGGTCAGGAGAAATGTCAGGAGGAGCCTCTATTCCCGGAAAAGGAGTGGAAGAAATTGAACAATTTCCGCTGGCTGATTTCCTCGCTGCGCCCAATCCGGACAGGGAGGTAAAAGTAGATAAAGAAGTATTCTGCGGTGTGCGTCAGTTCAAACAATCCAAATTGTTTATCCACTACGCAAATGCAGGTAAAAAATATCTCTTGGTGCAGGAAACACAAGCCGGGTACTCAGGACGCACGCTTCGTAACATTGGCTTAGGGGATAGTCAGGACAAAGTCAAAACAGCCTATGGAAATGCTTCACGCAAACTGGCGCTTTCCTCCGGTAGTGTCTGGGTCTATCCTGAATTTAATCTTTTCTTCCGGATTTCAGCCCAATCAAAAGTGGAAAGTTGGGGTGTGTTCCGGAAAAGTTCCACTTAAAACGTTCATCTAGAAGCATTTAACATCCAATGGTTATGAGAAAAACAATCTTATTCAGCGCAGCATTTTTGTTGCTCAACTCCCTCATTGCACAGGAATCCAGTCCTGTTGTCATCCTTCAAACTACCGGTAAGGTATCGTTGGTTTCCAAAGGCAAATCCAAACCCAACCCGGTTGGTGCAGGTGCAGTAGCCAATCCTTCCAGTATCCTCAAAATGAGCAAGGGCGCTTCTGCGGTGGTATTATGTAACGGTCAATACATCACCATTAAGGATAAGGAAAAGGCAGACCTTACCAGTGTCTGCAAGAGTACACCAGACACACAAAAAAAGAAGGTTGATAATGACTTGAATCAAAAGATTATCGCTGCTGTAGATATGGTAGGGGTGGCTAAGGCAAGAGGTGATGGCTGGGTTAGAAATGTAACGGATCCTAAAAAGAAT
>DLXL01000153.1:8925-10093 GCA_003448025.1 Saprospirales bacterium
TGTAACGGATCCTAAAAAGAATGGCGACGGTTGGGGTGGAAAAGGCACAACAATAAGAGCACTAATGCCTTTTGGTAATGTACAAAAAGGTTTGGTTTGCTTCAACTGGTCCAGACCAGATAATAAGGATCCTTATCGCCTGGAAATCATGGATGAGAAAGGAACTTTAGTTCATTCCCAATCCGTAAAAGATACTTCTCTGTGTTTGGATCTGGCCGGGATTAGACTTGAGGCTGAGAAACCTTACACATGGAGAGTAAAGGTTGATGGCGCCAAGACAATGATGTCCAATGATTTGGTCTTTGGTATTGGCAGCGAAAAGGATCGTGAAGAGGCCATAGCATATGCTTCCATGTCCTCTAATTCCGGGAATAGTGAACTTATGGCGTTAGCAAAGGCCGTAGCCCTGGAAAATTATGAGTGGTTTTACGATGCTCAGAAGATTTATGAGGATTTGCAAAAACGCAATCCTTCCAATCTGGTAAAAATGATGCACTCTGCTTTCTGGATGCGCTATGGGCATAAGAAACTTGCTGAAAAAGCAATCAGATAATAGGGATACAAAATAAAAGCTAATCCCGGCAGGTCTAAGGCCTGCCGGGATTATATTTTTCCATCAAATTTTTAAATTCTTTTGTTGCACTTAGTGCTTTCAATTGCGCAATCCTGGAGATTCTCTCTGTATTTTTTAATCCCAGTTTCAATGCAGTTTCCAAATGAGAAAGAGCCTTATCAGGTTGGTTTGAATAGGCCATGGCTAATTTTAAGTAGCCTTCAGGGTCTTTTGGTTTCAGACCAATAAATTGATTGATCCAGGATATAGCCTTCGTCTGATCATTTTTTTCGATGAATAGTCCACCCATGCCCAAATAGGCTTGCGCATAGTTTTGATCCAAGTCAAGTGCTTTTAAGAAATAGTTTTCTGATTCAGCAAATTTGCCTAATTTAATGGATGTTTCCCCCAGATTTTGTAATCCATCGGGATCATTTGGCACTTTACGATGGTACTCAAGGAAGAGGGATTCTGATTGCGCATAATCTTCCTTTTGATAAATGTATAATCCCAGATTAAAGTATGCATTATTATAATCTGGAGAGTAGGTTATCGTTTTTTCAAAATGACTTGCTGCTTTATTTAAATTATTGTTCCCCAAATACAGATTTCCTA
>DLXL01000153.1:10238-12459 GCA_003448025.1 Saprospirales bacterium
TACAGATTTCCTAAATTATAATGCGCTAAGGCGAAGGTTGAGTCAATGGAAATGGCTTTAATGCCACATTGTTCTGCTTCTTCCCGACGATTTAATTCTTCCAATGAGCCACCCAGGTTTGCCCAAGGCAGTGCCCAGTTTGGAGAAAAGGATATAGCTTTATTAAAATACTTTATGGAGGAAAGATTATCGGAAGCTCTCCTGGCTAATAAACCTAGTTCATTATAAGCATAAGCTGCAGTAGTATCCAACTTCAAGACCTTTTCCTGAAATGATTTGGAAAGGCGGTATAACGAATCTTTTTCCAACTGATTTTTGCTTCGCTCCCCTTTAAGACGCAACACCAACCCGGAGAAGTAATATTCTTTTGCTTTAACCTGGGAATAAGAAAGATGATTCTCACCAAGTAGTTCCGCGGCTTTTTCCAAATATAGTGGGTAAGTCTGATATCGGGAATCATCCAGTGCCCAGCGTTTGCGCATTTCCCTGGGGTCAGACGAAAGATAATCATTGATGGCTTTTTGGGCGTCATCCTGCAGGGAAATAGCCAGATCGTTGCGCATCAGATTTTTGAAAGATCGTATGGATGGATGGTCCTTTATCTGCATATAAATTGTATAGGCAGAGCCTTCCTCTGGTTGAAGCAAATGTCCTTTGGCCAAAGCCTTTTCAAAATCCCGATATAACTTGAGTACTAATGAGTCGGAAGTTTGAGGACTTAAAGCGGGCGTTTTGGCCATGGCCGGGGCTTCCACAGGTGGCATGCTGTTTTTCGTGAGAGCCGCTAAGGTGGCAGGATCTACTTTCGCCACTGTAAACCGCGAATCTCCTTCTGCTTGAGGTGTTTGACGACGAATAGAACGTGTTGCCATCTCTACGCTGTCCTGTAAAAACCGTTCTATCTCTTTGAGCGTAACCTCCCGGTCGTTATCCGTATCTGCCAATCCTTTAAGACCTTTTAAGAGGTAAAAAGAGAAAACACTGTGTCCACCTCCCCAAATTTCATTTTCCAGAGAAAGCTCATCAGGGCCGCATGACATGATTTTAACTTCATTGGCAAATTGCTTGGCAAGCAACAAAGCAGTAGTTTGAGAACCCGCTGATTCTGAACTTGCCAGATTGCCAGACCTGCATGCATCTGCAATCATTAATACCTGCACCTGTTTGCTCACCGCAAGAGTGGTAATGATGGTCTGCAGGTTCATAATGGAAATAGCCCCCAGCATATAGTTGGTTTTAGGGGTATCGTAAGTCAGCAAGAAGCCCATATTGGGGATATTGGTTTCCACATCCCCATGGCCACTAAAGTAAATAATCGCCTTGTCATTCGGCTGACTTTCTCCAATAAGCCAGTACAAAGCATTTACAATTTGGGCATAGGTGGCTTTTTCCTCCGTGAGTAAGCGGATTTCATTTTCTGTCAAGCTCCCACCTGCAGGCGAGCGGAGGTAGCTGGCAAAGGACTCTGCGTCTCTGTGTGCAAAGCGCAATTTGGAAATGTTGCTATAGTTGGAAATACCAACCACCACAGCCCGTGTAACTGTTTTGGGCTTAATGGGTTGAATTTGCGCAATACCCAGACCGGGTAAAGCCATAAAGAATAGGTGAAACCAAATGCAGTTTTTTATAACGGATTGTTTCATATTGGCAGAAAGCTGTGTTATTGATGCTCAAATATCGATTTTTTTTGAAATATTTAAAGCTATTTTTCAATTTGGAATTTGTACTCCACCAATTCTATCCGTGGATTTCCGGCTGCATCTGTTTCCCGAAACACAATGGTAATTCCAATGGTTTCATCGGCTTCTTTCTCTGTACTGTCAAATGTTACGTCAAATCTGCCTTTGGCGCCGGGAGCAATAACACCGCGTGGAAAATCAACCCGTGTACATTCACAGGCATCTACGATGTCAATTTTAATTTCCTGACCGCTGGTATTCGTCAATTCGAAAAAGAGATCGCGCTTTTCCCCTTTTTTTACCTTACCTAAATCTACCATTTTTTTATCCCAGGTAACAAAAGTTGCCGGAGCCGGGGATGGTGGTGCCGGGATAGTCGTTTGTGCAATTTGCGGGGTTTTGCAAGCCAGCAAAACCATGATGGTTAATGCAAAAATGGAGTATTTCATAGGTAACAATGTGCTGTTTGAAGTCATTTGGGTCATTTAGGTGTCATTTGGGTCATTTGGGTGTCATTTGGGTCATTTGGGTGTCATTTGGGT
>DLXL01000605.1:0-7127 GCA_003448025.1 Saprospirales bacterium
ACAATGAAAAAGGCCAGCAATATTCTGGCCAGCGCAAAACAGATCCACGTATTGCAGCTCAGATACACCGTTTCCTGGGCGATGCCAAAACAGTATTGAATGTTGGCGCAGGATCGGGCTCTTACGAACCTGAGGATCGGTATGTGGTGGCAGTGGAGCCCTCTAGTGTGATGCGCGCACAACGCATAGCCCTGGGCAGGCCGCCCGCTGTACATGGCACAGCAGATGCTTTACCTTTTGACGACGACGCCTTTGATGCTTCCATGGCCATTGCCACGGTGCATCACTGGCCGGATGTAGCTCGAGGATTGGCTGAAATGAGAAGGGTAACCAAAGGTTCGGTGGTTGTTATGAGTTTTGACCCGGACGCCTATAATGTTTACTGGACTGCTGAGTATTTCCCGGAATTACTGGCCGTTGAAGGTCGCCGCACACCAGCTATAAACCTCATTTGCGAAAGTCTGGGTGGTCAAACCCAAATTATTCCGGTAATCATACCTGTAGATTGTGTCGACGGGTTCCAGGAAGCCTATTATGGCAGACCAGAGGCGTTTTTGGAACAAAAAGTGCGGCAATCTCAATCAGCCTGGAGTTTTTTACCTGAAGGACTGGAAGAGGTGCTGATTGAACGGTTGAGAAATGCGCTTGAATCCGGTGAATGGGATAAAAAGTATGGGCATTACCGATCCATGCCTGAGATGGCAGGATCCATTCGTTTAATCGTTTCAAACCCGGATTAGCCATGGACAAGACGCAGGCTGCCATAGAAGTATTTAATCGGTACGCAGAAGTGTATCAGGAACGTTACATGGATCAGGGCATGTATGCAGATGCGCTGACCTTTTTTGTCCGGCATCTGCCTGGTCCGAACCCGCAGGTACTGGATGTGGCTTGTGGACCTGGGAATATCACACGCTATATATGCGACTTACACCCCGACATTCAGGCCACAGGCATTGATTTGGCTGACAAGATGCTTGAACTGGCGCGCCTGAACAATCCACAGGCGCGTTTTGAACCCCTGGATGCCAGGGATATTGATCAGCTGGGACTGACCTTCCACGGCATTATACTGGGCTTTATTCTGCCCTATCTGTCAAGAGAGGAGACGGCATTGTTGATACAAAAATGTGCCGAAAACCTGTGTCCGGATGGTGTTTTGTACCTGAGTACCATGGAAGACTCCTATGAAAAATCCGAGTACATACTGCCCAGTTCCGGTGTCGGGCCTGCTGTGTTTACTTATTACCATGAAGCGGCAGCATTACAGGAAATATTATCAGGGCAGGGCTTACAAGTGGTATTTGAAGACCGGAAACAGTACCAAAACGGGAAAGGAGAACCTGTAACGGATTTGATACTGGTAGCTAAGAAATAGACTTGTTGCGATAGGGGCGTTTGTGCGAGGTGGTAACAATTTTTGTTTTAGACAAGGCAAAATTTGCAGTCGAATGAGAGACGCTACTCCTCCGCGACTCCGCGGTAAATCCCAGTCAAATTTGCTCCATCAATTTCTCCTTCAACTGCTTAAATTCATCTTCTGTTAGTATCCCGGCCTCTTTCATTTCAGCCAGCTTTTTTATTTTATCCATTGCTTCTTCCGAGGGAGATTTGGTCGCCAGTTTTTCCTGGGCCATCTCTTGGACCACCTTTTTACCTTCTTCTATTTCTTTATCATAGGAAGACTTGGCTTGTGTAAGGTCCAAGTTTTCAAGTGTTCCGCCTTGATGCAGATGTTTGGCAATAATTCGTCCCAGTGCCCAGGTGGATGCGCCTGACAGCACCGGCATACTCAATTCGCCAAGCAATGTGCCAACCCCTGGTATGATTTTCACAAGACTTGCACCTAAACGGGCAACGCTACCCCCAGCCACAGCTGAAAGAATGTTTTTTCCAAGAGACTCAAAAAACGGCACCTGGTAAAGACCAGCCAATTGTCGGATCATATTGAATTGAACGGCACTGACCGCCACCAAATCTGCAGCAGGTAATGGAATCAACCCAGCGCCCAGCGAAAAGCCAACGTGGTTTTTAACAATTTCAGAAGCTTTGATATTTTTTTCGTCCTGGTTCATGAGTGAGTTTATGAGTGTTAAGTGAATAATTGAGGGTGTCTTAAGCGTAATTTTTACCGCAGAGGCGGAGAGCGTTTGACAATCAATTATTCACACCTCTCCGCCTCTGCGGTAAATATTACTTTTTAGACAGCCTCCGAGGTGCATCGCACCGACATTCTTGTACAAATGTGTGGGCAGCTGGTGGTTGATTTCCAGATTTAACGACGAAAGAGGAGAGAAACGCTATGAATCAGGGGCCTCACGAGACATGTTATAAGGCTTTGTTCAAGTAACCCTTAAAGCGTTGGAAAGCGTCTAACAGTTCAGCAGCAGGCTTGTTGGGATTAAACTGATGTACCGGCTTCAATTGGTGTGCTAAAGCAGTATCCAGATCAGGATATAACCCGATGGCCACTCCGGAAGCTTTGGCTGCTCCTATTGCACCGGTGGTATGGTATACATCAATTTGAAGGCCATAGATATCGGAGATGGTTTGCGCAAAAATCCGGGATTGAAAAAGGTTATCATTGCCAACTCTGATTATTTTTCCTTGAATCCCCAGTTGTTCAAAAACGGAGATTCCCTGTACAAACGCAAAAGCAATACCTTCCAAACCCGCTCGTACCAGATGTGCTTTTCCATGTCTGTTTACATTCAAACCATGGATAGAAGCACCGGGGTTGCCATTGTTCAGCATACGCTCTGCGCCATTCCCAAATGGAAGAATAGTTAAGCCCTCTGCCCCAGGAGATACAGCACCTCCAATGGATTCCAATTGTGTATACGGCAGCTTTTCATCATTCTGAGATAGCAAATCCCTGATCCAACGGTAAGTGCTTCCGGCCCCGTTGATGCACAACAATACCCCGGTATTAGGGGTATCCGGGGTATAATTCACATGCGCGAAACTATTTACCCTTTGTTGAGGATCATAAACCGGTCTGGAAGAAACAGCATAGACTACCCCGGAGGTGCCTCCTGTAGCGGCTAATTCTCCTGGCTTTAAAACATTCAAAGCCATTGCGTTATTAGGCTGATCTCCGGCTCTGTATCCAATAATGATTCCTTCTTTCAGACCTGATTCCTCGGCAGCTTTTCTAGTTAATTTGCCTTGAACACCACATATTGGAACAAGTTCCGGCAAATAATTGTCAGGAATACCAAAATGATGTAACAGATCACGCGCGGGCTTCTGCAAATGAAAATCCCACATAATTCCTTCTGAAAGCCCGGTAACGGTCGTATTCATGTGCCCGGTCATTCGGTATGCGATGTAGTCGCCGGGCAACATAACCTTGTCAATCTGTTCAAAAATTTCCGGTTGGTGTTCTTTCACCCATTTTAGTTTGGAAGCAGTGAAATTACCCGGAGTATTCAGATAATGCTGCAAACAAAACCCCTGCCCCATTTGCTCAAAAGCACGGTTTCCGATGTCAACAGCCCGACTATCACACCAAATAATGGATGGACGCAACACAGATCCATGCTTATCCAGGCAAACCAGTCCGTGCATTTGATAAGCAATCCCGATGGCTTCAATTTCTGTAGAAGATATGCCTGTCTGTGTGATTAATTTTCGCGTTGCAGCACAGACGGCGGCCCACCAGTCTTCCGGATGTTGTTCCGCCCAATCCGGCTGTGGAGCCACAATTGGCATTTCCTGTTCTGGATACTGTTCAATGCCCAGGGTTTTACCAGTTGAAGCATCTACCAATGCCGCTTTTACAGAAGAGGAGCCAATATCATAACCAATTAAATACATCAGAAGCCTTTTTGATCGTTAAGAGTAGTGCGAAAGGTAAAAAAATTAAGTTTTCAAGGTCAATCGAGAGGTAATTTACCTCATTTGAAAAACGTTAATGTCACGGACCCATAATCCTCCCTACTTTTGCGGCCCAAAGCGAAAGTCCGGTAATCCCAGTACAAACAATTTTGCCTGGCTAATCTTGTAATTACGATGATTCCATTGATGTCACGTTTTTCTTATTTTCTCCTGTTCTGCACTATAATGCTTTTCGCCCAAACAAGTTTTGGCCAAAAGGCAGATCTCGAAGTAACCCGCTGTATTGCCATTGACAGGGCGCTAACGGTTAAAAATGTTGCTGTTGACGCTTCCGGGCGCAAATGGGCGGCTAACACCAGCGGCGTATTTCAAATCAAAGCAGCAGATTTGTCTGCTCCGGTCAAATTGGCTCAGGGAGAAAGAAATGTCCTGCAGTTCAAAGGGGGCAATGCTGATTTCACGTTTTCCGAAGCAGCTTTCCGAAAGTCAGTCACAGAACCCTGTTCCATCACAGCTGCCTGGTTAGACACCAAAAACAAACTTCTTTATCTGGGTACAGATGAGGCCGGGTTGTTTCAATTTGCTATAGAGCCCGAATTAAAAATGAATGTTCAATGGAAAACAGTGAACTCCAAACTGAAGTCCAATAACATTACTACTTTGTTTCAGGATGCTTCCGGCAAGTTATGGATAGGTACCGATAAAGGTGTGATGTCTGGTACGCCAGGCCGTTGGAAGGCGGATTTAGCAGACAATAATGTGCAGCGTATCCGTGAATATAACACCGTAATTTACGTGCTGGCGGAGGGATTCATTACCAAAGCCCCGGGCGGTGAACGCTGGACAGACCTCGCGCTCGAGGAAAAATACCTGGAAGGGGATATCAACGACTTTGATATTGATCCTTCCGGGAAAATGTGGCTGGTAAGCGGCAATCTCACCCGTTTCGATATGCTGGCAGGTACTTATGATGTATTCAGTGGCCCGGAATACTACACCTCACAATACGGAAATAACATTGCAGTTGAGCCAGGTGGAACGGTATGGGTAGGTACTGAAGACAAAGGGCTATACATGGTAGATAAGGCCTACAACATGGTATTGAATGCTTATGTGGAAAAACCCATCAGTTGTGAAGGCAACGGGAAAGACGCTGTATTGATGGCTAAAATTACCGGCGGTATTGAACCTTACACCTGGACCTGGACCGGCGGGCTATCCGGTGAGAGCCCGAAAGACGTAGGCGCCGGCACCTACTCCGTTACGGTGTCAGATAGTAAAGGAAAAGTCAGAACAGCCGAAATTAGTGTTCCTGACTCCCGTTTGAAGGTAAAAGCCCGTCAAAAGAAGCCAATAAGTGCCCCGGGAATGGCCGATGGTTCCGCAGAGGTGGATCTACCTACCAATGCGGCAGGCATCACGGTGCTTTGGGATAATGGCGAGAACCTTGCCATCGCTAACAAGCTTAGTGGAGGAGAGCACAGTGTTACCGTGGCAGACGCCAAAGGCTGTACTGTTATTTTGAAAGTCACCATTTCAGAGGTAGCGCAACCCGTTTCTGCAGCATTGGTGGAAAAAACAAAGATTAAATGTGCCAAAGGGGAAGGAGCGGTTTCTGTTGACATAAAAGGAGGTAAAAAACCCTATACCGTAGTTTGGAGCAACCCTTCCATTACCGGCGAAAACCCTGTAAATGTTCCTGCCGGCGATTTCACGGTAACAGTTACAGACGCCACCAAGGCTACCTGTACTGCTACTATCAGCATGAAACAACCAGATGCTCTGGTCGTATCCGCATTGGTGCAGGCGCCGGCCAGTACCGGAGGTTCTGATGGCAAGGCGCTAGCCCAGGCCAAAGGAGGTACCGGAGCTTTCTTTTTCAAATGGGATAATGGTGAAACGGTATTTGCAGCCACCAAACTACCTCCGGGTAATCATGTACTCACCGTTACCGATGCCAATGGTTGTTCCGGAACGGCCAGCTTTACCATCCCTGAAAACGTACTTACCCTTACCGCAAACATTACCGAAACAGGAAAAATATTGTGTGCAGGACAAAAATCCGCTCTAAAAGTAGAGGCAAAAGGGGGAAAAGGCCCCTTTAAGTTTGCCTGGAGCAACCCCGCACTGGTTGGTCAGGAACCGGCTAATGTTCCGGCTGGCGAGTATACTGTTACGGTTACAGATGCTGCCAATACCACACATACCGCTTCCATCCGTGTCAAATCTCCGGAACCACTTACAGCTTCTGCTATTGTCCAGGGATCTGTGAGTCCGGGTGGATCAGATGGTAAAGCGCTTTGCGCAACTGCCGGCGGTGGAGGAGTAGGGCGTGAATTCCTTTGGGATAATGGTGAAATAACGGCCGCCACACTTAAACTGACCGCCGGATTGCATACGGTTACCGTAACGGATGAAAATGGCTGCACTGCTACCGCTTCAGTAGTAATGATGGAAGAATTGGTACCTCTTGAGGTATCTATATTAGAAAAAACACCCATCAAATGTACCGGCGATGTTGCTTCTCTTGAAGTGGTGGTTCAAGGCGGAAAGCCGGAATACAAGTTCAAATGGAGCAACTCAACACTAAACGAAGGAAAAATCAAAGTCGGCCCGGGCACCTATCAATTAACCGTTACAGATGTTAGGGGAACTACGAAAACAACCTCCATTGTGGTATCTGCCCCTGCGCCTCTGGCATGTACGGTGGAAGTCTTGTCTCAACTCAGTCCCGGACAATCTGATGCAAAGGCCATTGTAAAGCCTATTGGAGGAACAAGTCCATTTACTTCAGCCTGGTCAAATGGTGAAACCACCAGTACCGCTACCAGATTAGCTGCCGGCACGAACAAAGTGACTATTACCGATGCCAATGGATGCAAGGCTACCGGTACCGTGATGCTTTCAGAAACCTTTGAAGCACTTTCCGTTAAGATAGCTGCAAAGTCTGCCATCAAATGTGCAGATGAAAAAGCGACACTTGAAGTTCAGGTAAGCGGAGGTAAAGCCGGTTATAATTATAGCTGGAGTAACCCTTCATTTACCGGGAATAACCCTTCTGTTGCAGCAGGAAATTATACCGTCACGGTAACTGATGCCAATAACCAGACCCAGACGGCAAGCATTGCTATAACCGCGCCTGCAGCCCTGAGCGTAAAAACGGAAATGCAGGCCCCGCTCAGTCCGGGCAAATCGGACGGTAAAGCGATGGCAGTGGTTACCGGTGGTACGCCACCATACGTCTATTCATGGGCTAACGGAGAAAAAGCAGCCAATGCCATGCAATT
>DLXL01000605.1:7285-12450 GCA_003448025.1 Saprospirales bacterium
GTTACGGATGCCAATGGTTGCACCGCAAAGTCTTCCATCACCATGTCGGAAACCTTTATGCCCCTTGCGGTGAGCATTGCTGAAAAAACAGCTATTAAATGTGCCGGCGAAAAGGCTGTTTTGGACGTACAGGTAAGCGGCGGTAAAGCCGCTTATAAATACAATTGGAGCAACCCTGCTCTGGCCAATGCAACACCTGAAGCGCCGGCAGGAACCTATACACTTACGGTTACAGATGCCAATGGCGCCACCAAAACCGCTTCTATTGCCGTAGCCGCACCTGCAGCCTTGAGCGTAAAAACGGAAATGCAGGCCCCGCTCAGTCCGGGCAAATCGGACGGAAAAGCCTTGGCGGTGGTTACCGGTGGTACGCCACCATACGTCTATTCATGGGCTAACGGAGAAAAAGCAGCCAATGCCATGCAATTAACACCAGGGGTAACGGAAATTGCAGTTACGGATGCCAATGGTTGCACCGCAAAGTCTTCCATCACCATGTCGGAAACCTTTATGCCCCTTGCGGTGAGCATTGCTGAAAAAACAGCTATTAAATGTGCCGGCGAAAAAGCAGTTCTGGACGTACAGGTAAGCGGCGGTAAAGCCGGTTATAAATACAGCTGGAGCAACCCTGCTCTGGCAGATGCAACACCTGAAGCGCCGGCAGGAACCTATACACTTACGGTTACAGATGCCAATGGCGCCACCAAAACCGCTTCTATAGCGGTTTCCGCGCCTACTCCTGTGACAGTCTCTGTGGAAGTACAAACACCCGCAAGCGCGGGCAATGCCGATGGCAAAGCCCTTGCTAAAGCTGCCGGAGGCGCCGGGAATTATATTTTCCAGTGGGAAAGTGGGGAAAGCACTAATACCGCCCTAAAGCTGGCGCTTGGCGCTGTAAAAGTAACCGTTACAGATGCTAATGGCTGCACGGCCGTTGGAACGGTTAATATGACGGAGACTATTTTGGACCTTACCGTAACCATGAAGGAGAAAAATCCTATCAAATGTGGCGGTCTGGATAAGGCTTCTCTGCAGGTTGACATTGCGGGCGGCAAACGGCCCTATAACATCCGCTGGAATACGCCTGATTTAAGTGGAGAAACTGCGGATGGACTGGTAGCCGGCGACTATTCCGTTACCGTCACCGATGCAAAGGGCAGCAGCAAGACCGCTAAGATCACGGTACAATCGCCTGAGCCCATGGTGATTGAATTGAGTCAGAATATAGGCGCCAGCACGGCAACCTCAACGGATGGCAAGGCTCAGGTAAAAATAAAGGGCGGCACAGCTCCGGATAAAATTACATGGGATTCCCAACCAGGTGGCTCCACGAATAATAAGCTTGTATCTGGCAAGCACAAGGTAATGGCTACGGATGCCCAGGGCTGTACACAAACCTTGGAATTTGAAACCGGCAAACGCGCCATGCCGGAACTGACCCGAGCCATCCAGCAAGGCCAAACTATTCCGATGCGTTTGCTGACCTTTGCTACAGACAGCGCCAGTTTGCGTCCGGCGGTGTACACCTATCTGGATGAGTTATACGACTTCCTGGTAGAAAACCCGAAAGTAACCGTTGAAGTGGGTGGACATACCAACAACCAGCCAACTGACGAATTTGCAGATTACCTCAGTACCGCACGCGCCAAAGCAGTGGCTAATTACCTGACGGATAAAGGCATTGATGCACAACGTGTTCAATACAAAGGATATGGTAAAAAGCAGCCGCTGGTACCCAATACTACTCCTGAAGGCCGTAGAACCAACCAGCGCGTAGAGATCAAGATCCTGAACGCGGATCTTGGGAAAGGGAACTAGGGAGTGACGATTGACGAGTACATGAGTACATGATTGAAGAGGGGGGGGCGCTGGGCATTGGATTCATACGGATGCCTGGCCAAGCGCCTTCCCTCTTCAATCATGTACTCATGTAATTGTCAATCAGGTACTTTTTACATAACCGTTACCAGCGCCGACTTTCTTTCTGTAAATGCTCCAAACGGCTTTAAAGCAAAGCCGTTTTCTGCAGCAATGGCTTCAAATGCTGCTTCATAGCCCGGGGCAATAGCCACCATCAACCCTCCACTGGTTTGCGGGTCGGCCAGGATCTTTTGCTGATAATCTGTGGCTCCTTCTATTTTATGTCCGTAGCTGTCCCAGTTTCGGATGGTGCCGCCTGGAACACACTTTTGTTCCAGATAATGGTCCAGTATTTCCCGATCAATGGTTGGTACCGCATCAAATTGAATATCAACACTTGCATGACTGGCCTCACACATTTCAGACAAGTGTCCTAAAAGTCCAAAGCCGGTTACATCGGTCATAGCCTGTACATACGGCAATTCGCCAAAAACTGCGCCGATGCTGTTCAGCTTTTTCATGCTATCCGGGGCAATATGCACGTGCTCTGGCTGTAAAACTGCCTTTTTTTGAGCCGTGGTCAGAATACCCACGCCAATTGGCTTGGTGAGGTATAGTTTGGCGCCAGGGGTGGCCCCTCCGTTTTTCTTCAGGTGTTTGATGCTCACTCTTCCCGTTACCGCCAACCCAAAAATAGGCTCCGGGCTATCAATACTGTGTCCGCCGGCTAATGGAATCCCGGCTTCCGCACAGGCCTTCCGGCTGCCCTCAATCACGGCATTCGCTACCTCAGGCGGCAAGGTATTAATCGGCCAACCCAAAATAGCTATGGCTACCAATGGTTTCCCTCCCATGGCATACACATCGCTGATGGCGTTCACGGAAGCGATCGCACCAAACATAGCAGGGTCATCCACAATCGGCATGAAAAAATCTGTAGTGGAGATAATGCAAGTGCCATCCCCCAGATCAAAAACGGCAGCATCATCTTTTGATTCGTTGCCCACGAGCAACGCTGGAAATCTTTCTTTAGGAAAGTTGGAGTGCAAGATAGTGTCGAGCACGGCGGGCGCAATTTTGCAACCACAACCAGCACCGTGAGAATATTGAGTGAGCTTAATCGCTTCCATGATGTAGATCGAGAATGTGTTGACTCGTGACTTTATACATCTCGGCAGTAGCCGGATGGTCTTGTAGAAAATCCATGTGCATATCCAGCACTTCAAGGTCGCCGCGCTTGGCCGGCCCCGTCTGGCTTACGCGTGGGCCATTCGATAAACTCTTCGCAATCGTTTCGCGAATGAGTGGCTGCAGCAAGTCGAAATCAAGGTGATTAGCAGCAGCGATTTTTCCTGCTACTGTCAGCATGTGATTGGTAAAGTTGGAGGCAAACACTGCTGCGACATGTAACGCCTTTCGCTCTTCAGAAAAAATTTTGTGAACCGACGTGCTGATGGCACGCGCCATGGCCAGCAATGATTCGCCTGTTTCCTCCTGTGCGCTTTCCACCAGAATGGGCACCTCATCGAATGCTATGCGCCTGCTTTTGCTAAACGTTTGCAACGGATAGAAAACGCCAATGAAAGGTGTAGCAGCATATTGAAGCACATTCATCGGTTGGCTGCCTGATGTGTGCACCAAAACAGCGTCGTCAGGTAAAATAATTTCTCGCGCCACATCGGCTATGCTGTCGTCGCTGGTGGCGATGATGAAGGTGTCGGACGGACTTGTGGAAAAATCAACGGATGCTTTTACTTCAGCCTGGTACAATCGCTCGGTCAGCGCTTCGGCGTGTTGCGCATTTCTGCTGTATACTTCTTTTACGATATAGCCAGCATTGTCTAAAGCCGGAGCTAGGTGCCACGCCACGTTGCCCGAGCCGATAAAGGAAACCAGTTGTTCTTTAGCCATGCGGTGCAATTAGAGAAAAAGATTTGCACGCAGCAAACGCAGTTTAACTCATGCAGTCACTTTGCAGATCTCAGCCAGTTTTTCTACTACGAAGTCAATTTCCTCTGCTTTGTTGTATTTGCTGAAAGAGAAGCGTACTGCCCCGCGCTGCGAGCCAGGGTACAACGCGCCCAATACATGCGAGCCGGTAGTTGCGCCGCTGCTGCACGCACTGCCGCCCGAAGCCGATATGCCTTGCAGATCGAGGTTGAACAAGAGCATACTGTTTTCCTCTGACTCCGGCAGGCACACATTCAACACGGTGTATAAGCTGCGTTCAAGATTGGCTGAGTCGCCATGAAAGTCAACGCCTGGAATGGCCGCACGCAACTTGTCAATCATGCGCGCCTTCAGATGTTTAATGTAATGCTCATGCTCTTCCATATCGCGATAAGCAATCTCCAAGGCTTTCGCTAACCCAATGATGCCATAGGTATTTTCAGTGCCACCGCGCATGTTGCGCTCTTGTGCACCACCGTGCATAAACTGGTTGATCTTACGGTCTTTCTTAATGTACATAAAGCCCACTCCCTTGGGCCCATGAAACTTATGCGCGGCCGCCGTCATGCCACACACGTGTAGCGTCTTCAAGTCGTGCCGGTAGTGGCCTACGGTCTGCACCGTATCGCTTTGAAAAAAGGCGCCATAGTGTTTACACAAGTCGCCTACTGCTTGCATGTCCAGCAGGTTGCCGATCTCGTTGTTGGCATGCATCAACGCCACGAGGGCGTTGCTATGCTGTTGCAGCAACTGCTCCAGGTGAGCCATGTCCACGTGGCCATGTTCATCCAGGTTTACAAAGTGAAGTTGAATCGCGCCGCTTTTCTCCATCATCTCCAAGGTGTGCAGCACCGCGTGATGTTCCAGCGGAGAAGTAATGGCGTGTGTGATGCCATACGTTTGCACACTGCTGCGCAGCAACGTGTTGTCTGCCTCGGTGCCACCCGAAGTAAAGATGATTTCACCCGGTGTGCAGTTCAATAGCTCAGCTACTTTTTTGCGCGCCGATTCAATGGCTGCTCTCACCTTGCGCCCATGCGCGTGCGTGGAGGAGGGGTTGCCAAAATCTTCCAGCAGGAAGGGCTTCATGGCTTCAAACACTTCAGGGTCGAGCGGCGTGGTGGCGGCATTGTCGAGATAGACTTTCATGGCATAAAACGAAAGTGACAAAGGTAAGAATTGTTTCACAGGTTGCCGCGCACCATGGCGCTGTGCCGCTCGTGCGGCTTCAAAAAACCACTGAATCCTTTTTGGTGTTATGGCAATATGACTAACGAACAAAAATTAGCCATTGTAAAAATCGTCCACACGCTCATCTGGGGTTTCTTCAACATCGTCATCTTCTACTTTCTCTA
>DLXL01000022.1:0-8415 GCA_003448025.1 Saprospirales bacterium
GAAGCCCAAAAGGATATCCCATTGAGCCTCCATGCTTTAGTGCCTTAGCGTCTTCGTGCCTTCGCGCCTTCGTGCCTTCGTGTACCTCCAGCCTTCTAATCAACTTTGACCCTTACCCCTTTGGAATGGCTGGTGAACTCCGGTGCGTACATGCACTGCATGGTGGTAATACCATTGCTCATGTCGCCACGAAGTGAAACCACCTATGGGTATTCAAACACGAAAGTGCCGGTTGGCAGATAGTCAATGAAAAAGTGGGTGGCCAGATCGCGGGTGCTTTCGTAGTACCCCAGACCTCCCTGCCAGCGATAACCACTGAGTACGTTCACAGGTTCCAATCCGGCTGCACGCATGTCTTTCAGGTGAACAAACTCCATCGGACGGTCTACCCTTATTTCAATGCGGACTTTCACTTTGTCCCCGCGCTTGAGGCTTTGTCCGTCTGAAATAGGTTTTAACACTGGTCCTGTGGCTGAGTTTTCTTCCAGATACAGTTGCTTGACAATGGTTAGCGGCGTCTTTTTGAAATCTTTGATTTTATCCAGGTCTTCAAAATATTGCCAGTAAGCAGCACCCCAAACGATGTTGCTATTCGGGTTTTCCACTTTTATTTCTGCCCAGGAGCGTTTCACTTCACTGCCGTTCCAGGCTTGTTTGAAATAACCTGAGCCAGGCTCTACTTCGTCTACTTTCATCGGTTTTCCTCCGATAGCAACTTTAACGGTTTGGGTGTTGGAAAGCCAGCTATTGACCTGGCCATTGTTCAACAGCAAGGCGTAAACAGCTTCTGCGGTGGCTTTGGTGCTTTCCCATCGGTTGGTCTGTTTGTTTTTCAATAACCAGATTCGGAGTTCTTCCACGGCCTTTGGGTCGTTGCCCACTTCACTGAAAACCTCCACCATCAATGCCTGTGTTTCTACCGGCAATTGATACCAGTAAAAACCCCAGTCAACTGGCCAGTACATGCCCAGTTCCTCTTTCATGGTAGCACGTTCGCGCAGGCTGGCTACGATGCGTTGTGCTGCTTCTTTCCGGCCAAAACGATGCAGGGCCAATGCGAGCATGCCTTCCTGATAAAGACCCTTACCCAGCCAGTATTTCTCTGCCTGACCGAGGTAATATCCGATCTGTTTGCTTGGTTTGTCCATCGGAGCAAAGGATTGCAGATATAGGAACTGGATGGCCATTCCGTCCAGATGGTCGTCCTCCCATTTTGCCCTTCCTTTTTGCACTTCTAATTCCAGTTTTGCGTATTGATCATTCAATTTCCCCTGACAATAGTTCATGGCTTTGTCCAACATCCGATTGCTTTGCTGATCCTTATTCGGGTCAAAAGCCCCCAGTTTTTCCAGGTGCATAAAGCCGGTAGCAATATATTGTGTAATGTACCAGCTATCCTGGCCTCCGGAAAACCAGGGCCAGCCACCACTGCTTAATTGACGTTCCCGGAGGGTGCGCAGGGCTTTTTCCTGCTCGGAAGCCATTTTGTTCAGGTCAAATAACAAGGCAATATTTTGCTTTTGTTGTTCTTCATTTTGGGCATCCATGACCCATGGCGTTTCTTCCAGCAAGGCATATTTCAGTTCCTGATTTTTGCTCAGGTTGGACTTCATGGCATCGGTGCCTTTCCAGCGTTCGTACACCCGTTTGATTTGTGGCATTTTTTCTACTACACTGGAGGCAAGGGTATTGGCATACATCCTGCTGAAAATCTGTTCGGAACACTCATGCGGGTATTCCATCAGATAAGGCAGGGATTGTACGGCATACCAAACCGGATTGCTGGTAAACTCCAGGGTATATTTATGGGTGCTCAGGCTGCCGTTTTCCGGTTGTGCTTTGAGGTTGTCGAACGTGAACGTCCGGCTTTGGTTGCCCCGGAGCGCTACAGGCATGGTTTCGGTTACCAGCATGCGGTTGGAAACAACCGGAATGGTGCTTTCTTCTCCGTCCTGGAAATTGCCGGCCGCTGCGGTGATCTGCCAGGTAATGGCGCCTGTAAAATCATCCGGTACTTTAATGCGCCAGGAAACTGAAGCGGATTGACCCGGCAACGCCGAAA
Organism: Saprospirales bacterium; assembly: GCA_003448025.1. GTDB lineage: Bacteria > Bacteroidota > Bacteroidia > Chitinophagales > Saprospiraceae > M3007. The sequence continues at coordinate 2,063 of DLXL01000022.1, forward strand.
AGCGAGCGATACGGTTGTTTTTAGACAGGCCAAAGGAGGCTTCCACATTGCTCAGGTCAAGTGCATTGGATAGTCCAAGCGTAGCATTTCCTTCCAATTTGTCTTTGGAGAGGTTGCTTACCTTGGCCGAAATCTCCATTTCATCTCCCTGCCGCAGGAAACGGGGCGGATTGGCAATGATCATCAGATCTTTTTGCGTAACCACTTCTTTCTCACTGTATACCTGTTGAAGTTCTTTGGTATGGCTGTATGTCATCAACTTCCATCGGGTCAGTGCTTCGTTCATGGTGAACTTTAAAATTACATTACCATCGGCATCGGTTCGAAGATCCGGGAAGAAGAATACAGTTTCGTTCAGATTCTTGCGAATGGATGGAGGCGGCTTGGGTGTTTCTGGACGGATGGGTTCTGGCGCCTGGGTTGGCAAATTGGAAGGTGGCGCACCGGGCTTCTGTGCAGCCATACCACCATTACCGGGAGCCTCCTCAATGTCCATTTTTTTCATTTCCAATCCTTCTCCGGCAGGCATAGCTGCAACGGCCCTGTCCATCATCATATACTCCCGCCGGTTTCCCCAAATAGGGAAGTCAAACAGGTTCAACTCAGGATATTGCCGATATGGATTGCTTTCCGGTTCAGAGTAATCATATTGGATGAAACCGGATTGCACACCAAATCCATGCCCGGTATTAAAATAGAGGTATGTAGTGAAGGTTGGATAAGGTAATACGGACCACTGATGCGGTCTGAACTGATCCAGTGATGCATCATACATGGCAGCTACCATCTCAGCAGCAACTTTGTCTTTTTTAGGGCCACTGATCTTAATACGCCATTCTTCCTGCTGGCCTGGAGCCAGTTTGTCGCGGAAGCTTTCATAACTGATCTGCAGTTCTTTGTTGCTCCATGGAACGAACAGGTTTAGGTTGTTTATGCCATAAATGCGATTGTTTTTAACGCAAAAACTGTAGGTTGGAATACCACCTCGATCTGTTTCCCGAATAGGGATCTCGATGGTGCTTAGGTTTTTAAGCCGGCTGCTTACCCATTCAGGTTTTACCAGATTGCCATTTTGCACTTGTGCGAAGAAGAAGTGCAGGCTTTCGGGTTTGCCACCAAAGCTGATCCTGGCCGTTTCGCCGGGTTCAAACACTGTTTTTTCAAGGGCTGCTCCGGGTGCTTCAAAACGATTTTCAGGCGTCCAGGCTCTGACAAATTTTTGGATCTCAATGGATTCGCCAAAAGCATCTGTTGTATTCAGTGTAACCACATACCAACCAGCCTGCATCCTTCCTTCGTGCAAAGCCACCATTTGTGCATTCGCCGTATTGAATTTTATACTACGGGTAAAGTCTTCCCGGCCCCAATTGGCTGCATTGTCTTCGTCTTTCCAGGCCAAATCCGGGAACAGGCCTTCAAAAGTGGTTTTCTGAATAGCAGGCAGATCCGGACGTTCCCACAGACGATTGCGGAACAAGACCTTGGGTGCAACCAACTTTTGAATCGAAATAGTACCGGTAGCGGCTTGTGCCTGACCGGCCATATTGGTGGTGCGCAAACCAATTTTGCGCAAACTATCCAGGGCAATTTCCGCCGGTAGCATCCACTCAACCTGCAAGGCGGTGTACCCAATCGTTATCATCGTTTCGGTACTCCGGGTCTCGCCAGTAATGTCTGTCACATCAACATACACCTGATAGTCAAAAACCGGTTTATCTTTTTTGGGTACACTTAGATCCGGGATAGCCTTGAATGGGATAGCAAAGCTGCCATCAGCGCCGGTAGTGGTTACGCCATTGGAGATTTCCATTTCCGGAGTATTGAATGCAGGCATCTTTCGCCAGCTATACCAAAAGTCCCAATAAGGGAATCTGGTAACCCGCACTACCCGATAGCTTACCTGAGCGCCGTCGACAACGCTTCCCGCGTAATTTTTAGCCTCTCCTTTTACGGTGATCATTTCATTGAGCCGGATGGCGCCTTCTACCGGCTTCATCAGCACTTCAAATCTTGGGCGTTTGTATTCCTCTACGCTAAAATAAGCATAACCATTCGCACCATCAGAAGCCCGAAGACTCATATTGCCTGTTAATCCGGTGGATGGAGCGGCAAAGCTTCCCTGGATGGTTCCAAATTCATTGGATTTTAATTTCAGGGTGTTTGTTATTTGGCCATTGACATCATGGAATCGAATGGTAACAGTGCGGTTGGGGGCTATAACAGGCGTTTTATTCGATCCTGATGATGGCGCAAAAACCAGTCCTTTAAAATAGACGGTTTGCCCGGGCCGGTAAATGCTTCTGTCTGTAAAAAAATGCACTTGCGGGCCGGGGTTTGGACTGCTGCCACTGCGATAAGCATAGGCCTGGCCGAGCCAAAGGCTGTCGTTACCCTGACGCGCCAATACCCTCAGGTTTTGGCCAATCGGGAGGTTTTTTCCGGAAACAAATCCATCACGATCGCTGTTAGCGGTTGTTTCCAGCTTGAGTTTTTGAACACCACTGTTCCAGTCTGTTCTGAAATAGCTCAATTGCACGCCAGCCAATGGGGCGCCGGAATCCCGGTGAGCTATTACAAAATGGGTTTGTCCATCATTCTGGTAACTTACGGCAGCCAGGTTAGACACCGCAAAATTGGCATTGCTGATCATGGTAGTTTTAGCCAGAAAGTCTTCACTTCCGGATACCAGAACCCAGTAATTGCCCAATGGAAGTTTATCCAGATAAATCTCAGTCAGATGAGGTTGATAATCACCGGGGTCCTGAATGTCCCAGCTGCGGGATTGTGCCGGCTTTTGTTTTTTTAACCATTCGAATTGCTCCTGATAGGGTAATGCATCCCAACGCTCCAGATCAAAGTCTGTTTTAACCACACGAACCCAAACTTTTTTAAGGTTCCGGTAGTTCAATTGAACCAAAATCGGTTGATCAGGCAGAGAAACCTCCTCCACCATGGTAGTCAATTCAGGCTTCTCGATGGCTTTTAGCAGGTTTTGGCTCATTTGTCCGCCATAACTGTCCGGGTAGCGCTGGATGGCCTCTTTAAGTAATGCAACGCTGCGTTTGGTGTTTTCTCCTTTTTTATCGCCTTCAAGGCTGTAAAGATGCGTAGCGATGTGGTATGCAACTTCTGCTTCAGATGCCAGCCCGCCGGCAAAGTTTTTAAGTCTTTCCAAGGCCTGGATGTACAAAGCTGATTTTTGCTCCAGCACGGAGTTGTTGTATACAAATTGAAGCCTTAGTAAATCTGCATCAATCAAAGCAGGCTTGCGGGAAGCCTGGTTGATGGTTGGAGCAGTGCTATGTGCGCCAAGTACTTTTTGAAATAACCTGATAGCCCTCCATTTTCCGGAGTTTTTATCCTCGGTTTCGTATTTGTTTTGTGAAAAAGATGGCCCCTCCGCAAAATCGCTTTCTTTATTTAACTGAAATACATAGGAGGGCTCGGTAAGATAACTGCGTTGGTTACTGAAATGTGTCAAAGCACGATGTGCCAATAAATCGAAGAGGGTAGGGCGTAGAGGGGATTTCCCGATGGAATCATTGGCGCCGGGGGTAAGTACGTCTTTAAACTGCTCTATGGGAATGCCGCGCAACAAGGCGTCATTACTTACTGAAGCATCGTACAGGTCAAGGGCATGCTTTTCTATTTGATCTGCACTCCAGGTCAGGATATCGCCGCCTTCATCACCTGAAATGGGCGTGCGTTGTTTTATTTTCCATGATTGATTTTGCAGATAAGTGGCATAAAGCTGTCCCAAAATGCTTTGGAGCACCGATTTTTCCGGTTGTGCCGCGGTCATGCTCTCTTTTTCCATCAGGTTGATGGCATTGGTTAGGCCGTCTTCATCCAGCATGGTGATGAACTTGCCCCTGTAGAGCAAAGCCTTGACTATTTGCTGACCGTTTTTATCTTTTTGGGCACGAGCGTAAATGGCTTCTGTTTTTTCCAGAGCACTTTTGTAAAGCCCTTCAGCCTGTAGACTATCTACGATTTTCCAGTCCTCGGGATAATCGCCAGGTGCTGATGGCAGGGCAGAAATGGGCATGTTGGTGTCGGGTTTGTTTTTGATGTTGGTGGTTTGTTCCTTTTTACCGAATGACTTGCAGGCTACTATGGCCGACAGTGTCAGGGTAGTGAACAGGGCTAAAACGGTTAAGCGGGATGCTTGAAAAGGGAAATTCATATGATTGGATCAAAAGTTATGGTCTGGATAAGGTGTACTTAGTTGAAAAGCCGGTAGAAAAAAGATTTGATTCTGTTCCATGGATTTTTTGGGGCAACCACCACAATCTCCCCCATGAGCACTGAAGAGTAATCCAGGTAATTGGATTTTAAGGCCAGATCTTCATGGAGTATTCTTTCCGGAAGAGGGATATTCAGGGTATTCGAGCCAACATAACTGATGGTCAAACCCTCTTCCAGATGTTGGAGAGCAGAGATGGGCACGCGGAGGCTAAAAATACCATCCAAATCAGTTGTTGTTCCAAAACCCCGGTATTGTACTGTTGCGGCATAGACGGGCTGGTCGGTATACGGATCCAGAATCCTGCCTGTTATTGTCCGAAACAGGGTGTCCTGAATGACCGGTTTTACTATGTTTTTTTGAGCCGGTTGGCTGATGTGTATGGATTCATATTGCTGAGCTCCCGCTGGCAAGGCAAATAATCCCAAGAATCCGACGGCGAATGCTTGAATGCCTCTGCCGTGTTTATTGGCGGAGTGCAGGGTTCTCTGGAGTTGATCCGGGCTGAAACGTCCGCAAATCCGGCCCTCGTTTTCTTGCATGTGACGCAGGATTTCTGTATCCGATTTAAAGGTGAAATCAACGATATTTTTATGGCATTGGGCGCAATAGCGGCAATCCACACCAACTGGTGTCATTGACGTCCACTGTTCAGTACATGGTTGGGGGATTTTCAACTGAATCATGGTCTGTTGTTGGGTAACGGCTTAAATAGCCATGTTTGGCAAATATACATAAAGAGAGATGCGCCTGAACGTAAAATTACACGCCATTAGTCAAATTTCTTTTTAGGTAAATCGACGAATGACTATTTCCGTTCTCTGATTCCCTATTTCTTTGCCGGAACCGAAATCAAACTGGTATGGAACCTACAGACGAACCTCAGACTGAAAAGCCACTTAAACGCCGTTGCAAAAATTGTGATGGCAAACTATCCCGCTCCGGAGATTTTTGTCCGCATTGCGGTCAAAAGGATTTTGACGGTCGGGTGCGTATGCGGGATTTATTGTCCAAGTTTTTTACCAACCTGACACATTTGGATAGCAAGTTCGTCAAAATGTGCTGGCACCTGTTTATTCCGGCTAAAGTAACCACCGAGTATTTTCAAGGCAGAATCAAGCGGTATCCGCACCCGGTGCAGTTCTTTTTTATCGTAATGTTCTTTTTTCTGCTTACGTTCAGTGGGAAATTCAATGGCGCGAGAATGGATTCTACCAATGGGAATTTCAACCTGAGGGTAGGTGGAGAAGACACTACCATGAACAAGGAACTTGCCAGGATTTTGACTGAAAAAGGACTGATGGATGTGTTGTCCGAGTATGAGTTAACCAAAAAGTATAAGACCAATATTGACTCGCTGCCCAAAGCCTGGCAAACCCCTGAAGTCAGGCTGGCAGTTGATTCATTGGTTCGAAAAATTGATGGACCATTGATTGAGGCAGCTCATTACCTGCTACAGGCTGGCTCAGGTCAAAAAGACAGCACTTCTCAGGATTCTATTTATTTATCCTTGTTGTTTTCCGGGGTAAATATTGCCACCAGGGATCTTGTGGAATTAACGTCTGATTCCATTGTCAAGAGATACCGTATCACCAGTTGGGATGAAAAAAATTATGCTCCGGCAGGGCATTAAATCCTTGCAGGATCCCAAGTCGCTCGTCAGCAGATACGTGGGAAGCTTCGCCTGGACGATTTTGGTGCTGATTACCTTGATGTCGTTCCTGTTGTATCTGATGTATTGGAAAACCAACAGGCTATACGTGGAGCATTTCATATTTACCATGCATCAGCAATCCGGGGCGTTCATGATTTTAACCTTGCTTTTTGCTTTTAATGATTATATCCTGGATATCGAATGGCTGGGTTTGCCAACAATAGCCTGGATCGGAATCTCCTTGCTACTGGCCATGAAACGTTTCTACCGGCGATCCTGGCCCTGGACGGTTTTAATGTGGATGGTTTTTTGTGTATTATACCTGCTATTAATGATTTTGGAGTTTATTGTTACCCTATTGGTGGTGAATGTATAGTTTTGAGCTGCGAAAAAGGGCATAATAAGCTCGACGCTGCGCAGCGCTTTATTTTTGAACATTTAGCTTTTCCCCCC
>DLXL01000022.1:8450-8642 GCA_003448025.1 Saprospirales bacterium
TGATTGTTTTGTTTTGAGATGCGCAAAAGGGCATAATACGCTCGTCGCTGCGCAGCGCTTTAATTTTGTTCATTTTGCTTTTCCAGGCCAACAACTTTACAGATGTTTGCCTTTTCTACGGCCTACGGTAGACGGTTTACGGTAGACGGATTGGGCCCGGGTAATTGGGCTCTCCATCTGCCCCGAGCCCAA
>DLXL01000022.1:8805-9843 GCA_003448025.1 Saprospirales bacterium
TCCACCGTCCACCGTCCACCGTCACAATATGAATACATTTTTTCCCGGCATTGCCAAAATTGCCTTTGAAGGCCCCCAATCTGATAACCCACTGGCATTTCGCTGGTATGATGCCAACCGGAAGGTAGGTGGCAAAACCATGCGCGAGCATTTCAAGTTTGCCATGGCCTACTGGCATACACTCTGCGGCACCGGAGGTGATCCGTTTGGCCCGGGCACGAAGCATTTTCCCTGGCTGGAGCGGAAAAAGCCGCTGGATCAGGCGCGCGACAAAATGGACGCCGCATTTGAATTTGCCACCAAACTGGGGCTGGAATACTATTGTTTTCACGATTTTGACCTCGTTCAGGAAGGCGATACCCTGCGGGAAAGCGAACGGCGACTGAATCAGATCACGGATTATGCCCTGGAAAAACAAAAAGCCACGGGACTAAAAGTGCTCTGGGGGACGGCCAACCTGTTCTCGCACCCCAGGTATATGAACGGCGCGGCCACCAATCCGGATTTTCAGGTGGTGGCCTGGGCAGGGGCGCAAGTGAAAAATGCCCTGGATGCCACCATCAAACTTGGCGGCGAAAATTATGTGTTCTGGGGTGGAAGGGAAGGCTACATGAGTCTGCTGAATACCAACATGAAACGCGAACTGGATCATCTGGCGCGTTTTCTGCACATGGCCAAGGACTATGCGCGTAAGGCGGGTTTCAAGGGCGTTTTCTTCATCGAACCCAAACCTATGGAGCCCATGAAACATCAGTACGATATCGCCGCGGCTACCAGCATCGGCTTTTTGCGGGAATACGGACTGGACAAGGACTTCAAACTAAATGAGGAAGTTATTCATGCTACGCCGGCACACCACACCTTCCAACATGAGTTGCAGGTGGCTGCCAATGCCGGCATGCTGGGCTCTATCGACGCCAACCGTGGTGATTATCAAAACGGCTGGGATACAGATCAGTTTCCCAACAATGTTTACGAACTCACCGAAGCCTTCCTGGTGATCCTGCAGGCAGGTGGTTTTGCCGGCGGAGGTATCAA
>DLXL01000022.1:9988-10422 GCA_003448025.1 Saprospirales bacterium
ATTTCGATGCTAAAACCCGACGCAATTCCACGGACCTGGCCGATTTGTTCTACGCGCACATAGGCGGCATGGATGCCTTTGCGCGAGCGCTCCTGGCCGCGCACGAGATCCTGGAAAACTCCGAATACCGCAAACTGCTTCAGGAACGCTATGCCTCTTTCGATACAGAAGAAGGCCGTGCTTTTGCGGCGGGTAAGCTGAAAATCAAGGACTTGCGTACTATCGCCCTCCGTGGCGGCGAACCCCAACAACGCAGCGGAAGGCAGGAATTGCTGGAAAACCTGTTGTCGCGGTACGTGTAGGTAAACCTCGCAGGTTTTTAAAACCATGGTCTGTAAACAAGTTGACGTTAGTTTTGATACCATTCTAAAAAGCCGCATCGCGGCGACATTTTAGTAGTTGACGTCCATCATTATCAGAACGGCGTAGCCGTG
>DLXL01000022.1:10618-14835 GCA_003448025.1 Saprospirales bacterium
CTGGAATGTCACGGCTACGCCGTTTTCACCATGTAGGAAAGGATCGATCCAAAACACATATTCAATTTGGGTACATACCACAGGTTTTTAAAATCTACGAGGTCTAAATTTTACGAGGCTCCATTCCAATATCCCATCCAATTACATTTTAAGCACTTTGCCCGTTAAGATACCTTGTTTGCTTTGGTATTTTATCAGGTAAATGCCATTTGGCAAATCACTTAAATCCAGGCTGATCCGGTCTGATTGTTCCACTTTTTGCCTGTTTACCAGACTGCCGGATAGATGGTGCACCAATATTTCACCATCCTTCCAACCTTCTGGCAATGGGAAAAATGTAGTGTTCGTGGTTGGATTGGGTTCCGGCTGAAGCGTGGTATTAATGGAGGGGGAATTAGTTTGGGTAAATACCCAGTCGGGACTTATGTGGCCATAAACGGTATCGCCCTGTATGACAGCACCGTACATTCTTTCTGTATAAAAATAGTCTATCAGACTGTAGGAGTAAAAGGTCCTTCCTATTCCAGACTTGAATACTTCGTGATATTCATAGGGATGAAAACATTCAAGGCCTCCTTCAATGGTTGCTAGCCAATTATTTGGGTTGGTAGGGGTTCTGTAAACCGGGCAGGTGTCCCCGGGGAATTGGTTCCAGGATGAGGGATGCCCGATTATGATGCCATTGTTATGCCAGGAGACATATGTCCAGCCTTCCCAATGAATTGGTAACACCTCGCTTTGGTAACTTGAAATCCGCTCCCAGTCTTTTTTCAGATATTGCATTCTAACAGTATCCTGATAATATTTCACATGATTGAAGAGTCCATTGACAGTTTCTTTTGTTTTCACTTCTACTACATATTCCAGCGTATCCGGTGAAGAAATTGGTTTCTCCAGGATTCTGGATTTATTCCAATAGGAAGTTTCACCTGTGAAGTAACTGGAGTACTGAGTGTATTCAAACACATCGCCCACCTGATAATCAAAGAAATCCGACATCCGGTACAGCCTGTCGCCCAGCCCAGCCGTTTCCAGCCCGGAAAGGGTGACCTTAGCATTTTGATGTTGGAAATCCGGCGCCTCAACCAATCCATGATGTTTGGAGAGTTTCCACACCGCTCCATTGCTGAAAGTGATGGTTTTGACGGAGTCCGTTACCCCTATAAACTGCGTTTCTTCCACATTCGTCACGGTAGCCTGGGTATTGCTTTCAGGTACTGCGAGCCAGGATTGTCCCAACTGTGCTGAGGGATGCAGGATGATTAAGGTATCGAGAAAAAGGCCTTCATGGGCTATAACCAATTGTCCGTCTTGTGTCTGGGTCATGGTTTGCCCCATAAATTGCCCCTGGTCCTTGAGCGCCACCAGCTCGCCAATGTTTTTCCATCGAATAATCCGATTGAGGTAATAAATGGTGTTACTCCCGACCTGTTTGACGGAATCAATGAGTAAACTATGTGTAATATGGTTGGAATCCGGCAGTCGGTAATGCTGGGTTTCGCCGGGTACAACAGGTAGCCAGTTTTGACTATGAAGGATTTGGGAAGCAAGCAGGAATAATAGTAGGATGTATCTCATAACCGGGTATTTTGGCCTGCAATGTATCCTTTGGCGGTAGAAATTAGCCCTTAATTCTTCATGAATGACCAAATTTTACAAAAGTCACGGCCTTTGAGGCGTTACTAAAATGTCGGCCAAGCGGCAAAAGTTAATTTTGGTGTGGCGGGTTTTAACATTAATACTATTTTTCGACCTCCAAAGCCTGTGAAAGCTAATCCTGTGGATCGCTAAAATCCACGCTGTTTAACCAACACCGATTATGAGAAAACCGATACACCTGCCTTTGGGGGAAGGCCAGCGCGTATTTTTCATTCTGGCGCTTTCCTTCTTTTCTGCACAGCTTTCTTCTCAAGCGTGTTTTTCCATCACGAATTGTCCGCAAGGAGCACCTGTTTATTGCGACTCCAGCACCAATGATATCAATCTTTGGAATGCTCCGCCTTTTACCTGGGCTCCCAGTATTGGCTCCATAGACATGCCTGAGACGGCCATTCCAAACCTGTCTATTCGAGCCAAAGGTTGCAATGGAGGGGCACTTACCACGGTCAACTATCTGTTATTTCTGGATTTAGACAATGATGATTTCCTGGAAACAGTCATTAATCCCAACAATCCCCCTCCACCGGGAAGGGTTATGTTCAATAACTCTTTTAACCCGGGTTTTTCCGGTGGGGATACGTTATGGTTTGACAATCGTGCATTGCCCGATTCCTTGTTGTATCGCTTTGCTTTGGAAGTGGATTATTCCGGAGATACCACCATCGGCTGGCTCCGTTTCAATACACTTGCTGAACCAAACACCTACACCCCAGTAGTACTTCCGGATGGCAAGCACCGGATTGAATGGGTGGCGGAGCAGGATGACCTGGAACGGTATTGCGACCGAAATTTTACCGTTCGGGATTGTACCCCTCCAAAGGTTACCTGCCAAACAGGGATAGCTGTTCACCTGGATATTGAACAGTCGGCAACATTATTATTGGAAGATGCCTTGATAAGTGTTTCAGACAACATTTCACCTGATACGCAATTGGTGGTGGGGTTACGCAGGGTTGGCTCAGGGCAGGGTTTCCCAATAGGAGTGAACGGTTTGCCACAAGATACCGTAATGTTTAATTGTGACATGAATGAGGGACAGATGGTGGAAGTTTGGGCCAGAGATAAAGCCGGGAATTTGAGTCATTGCACATCAGAAGTATTGGTTTATGATACTTCAGGGTATTGTCCTTTTGGATTGGCCGCGGCAATTTGCGCCTTCACTTATTGGAATAATCAGGTGGTTCAGGATGTATCTTTCAAACTAAATTGGCAGGCTCCTAATCAATCCCATTTATCCAGTACCCTTCAAAACTTAGGCAGCGGCTGTACCACGCTCAATGAACTTCCACCTGCCAATCAGTTTTCCTTAACGGCCCAAAAAGACTCCGCTTTCCTGAATGGTGTTACCACTTATGATCTGGTATTGATTTCCAAACATATCCTTGCCCTGGATCCCTTTACAGATGGCTGGAAGTTGATGGCAGCCGATGTCAATCAAAGCAATTCCGTTACCACGTTTGATATACTGGAGATTCGGAAACTGATTCTCGGATTGACCCAAAAGCTGCCGGGAAATACTCCATCCTGGATGTTCTTTGTTGATACCTGCCAGGTTTGGGGTAGTCCTTTTTTTGGGGATTGCCCAGCTGCCTATGATTTGCCCAAGATTCCCATTCCCAATTATCCGGCAGATCTTTCGTTTCGGGCACTCAAAATGGGCGATGTGAATGGATCTGCTGCAGTAGTTGATACATTTCATTCCAGTGCCTTTTCAAGATCAGCACCTTTATGGTTGACTACCGCTGAAAAAATGTTAGCCAAAGGTGAGGTTTATGACATCCCCTTTATAAGCACGGAAACCGGTGTTTGGGAAGGTTTGCAGTATTCGCTGACATACGACCATAATCAGTTGGAAGTGCTGGATCTCATACCAGGCCAGGTATTACCTATTCAACCGGAACATTGGGCCATTCCCGCACCTGGTACCCTGAACCTGAGCTGGTCTGAACCTGAGCCTGCTGTTGTCCTTGCCGGAAAACCTCTTTTCAGCCTTCGGGTACGCGCACGTACACCTTTGACGGTATCGGAAATTTGTAGCCCAAAAGGAGTCAAAAGCAGTATCAACCCGGAAGTCTATCCGGAAGGGGGTATTACCCGCCCTTTGAAGGTGAATGTAGAGGCCCGCGCAACAAGCCCCGGTTCAGAAGCCATTATGCCAATTCCTAATCCAACCTCTGGTGCTTCATTCTGGCCTTTGGAACTTAAGGAGGCATCGTCTGTACTGTTGGAGTTGCTGGATGGGAATGGCCGCATGGTTTGGTCAACTGAGCAATATGTTCCAGCAGGTATACATCGGATAGAAATGCCGGCCGCGGCTTTGCAACAATCAGGTGTTTACCATTGGCGTATCCAGATGAATCGACAGGTGATTACCGGTCGCTTGATCAAAATTTAGGACTCGATGTAAAAATCCGACACATTTAGAGCCGTTTAGATTTGAATTTTCGTGGAAATACCGTAAACTTTGCAGCGGTTTTTCCACGAAACGTATCCTTTATAGGAACGAACTCAAATCACCCACCTTATTTTAATCTCATGCAAAAACTACTACTTACCCT
>DLXL01000064.1:0-8284 GCA_003448025.1 Saprospirales bacterium
TGTCTTCTGTGACTTTGTGGTTCACTTTTTTATGGTGCATGGAATCATGAAATTTGCATCCACCGGAGCAAATAACCTGAACATCAGAAATCAATTCTTTTTCTTAAGTTTATCAGCCTCTTCTTTCAGTTTAGCAAGTTCTTCAGTGGCTTTTTTTATCTCCTCCTGGAGTTGTACGAGTTTTGATTGTTCAGCTTGTTGTTGCTGACGGGCTGCCTCTGCTTTACGGTTTTCTTCACCAATGATTTGAGCCTTTTCTGTTTTGGTTTCCTCTATTTCTTTGGCCGCCTGCGCTTTAAGCTCATTAACAGATTTGGACTCGCTTTCACGGGTTGCCGCGATATTTGCTGCGGCATCCTGGCGGGCTTTTTGAACGTTTTCAGCAGCTTCTTTTTGCGCCAGGCCTATCTCTTCGCTGGTTTTTTTACGTGCTTCTGCCGTTTCTACTGCATATTGTGTTCGTTTGGCTTCTGATTCTTTTCGTGCATTGGCTACTTCGCTGGCAGCTCTTTCACGAGCTTCTACCACTTCTTTTCTGGCCCGGTCCTGCGCATCCGCCACTTCTTTAGCTAAGGCCGCTTTTTTATTTTCAGCATCCTGCCGGGCAAGCGTAATGGCTTCAATGGCTTGTTGTTTGGCAGCAGCTACTTCTTTTGCGCTGTTTTCTCGTGCCGCAGCAACAGCCTGAGCAGCTTCTTCCCGGGTTTTACCAATGGATTCGGCAGCCAGTTGTTTTTCACGGGCAGCAGCTTCACGGGCAGATTTTACCTCTTCTGCTCCTTTTTGATTGGCCTCAGAGATTTCTGTTGCAGCTTTTTGACGTGCTTCTGCTACATCGCTGGCTAATTTTTGCCGGATGGAGGCACTATTTTCGCGTGCCATCCTGACACTGTCGGCCTCTGCTGTTTTGGTGGCAAGTACCGCTTGCGCACTTTGTTTTTTAGCTTCAGCAACCACATTGGCCGACTCCTGTTGAGCCCTTACTGCGGCTTCTCTGGCAGCAGCGATTTCATTGGCAGCTTTTTCCTTTGCGGCGGCAATTTCAGCAGCTGCTTTTTCCCTTGACGATACTACTTCAGAGGTAGCGTTTGAGTTGGATTCCTGTTGTTTTTTTCGCGCTTCGGCTACAGCAGCGGCAGCTTCCGCCTGAATTTGCTTGATTTTCTCATCGGCCGTTTGTTTGGACCCTGCAACTTCGGTGGCGTATTGTTTTTGCGCTTCACTTGCTTTTGCGTTAGCTTCCTGCACTCTGATCCGTGCCTCTTCCTGGGCTTTAGCTACTTCCTGAGCGCTACGCTCACGGGCACGTTGAACTTCCGCAGCGCTTTCTGCCAATACTTTTGCTTGTTGTTCTTTAGCTAGGGCTATGGATTTTGCCAGTTCAGCCTGAATTCTTGTAATTTCTTCTTCCGCTCTTTTTTTGGAAGCAGCAACTTCCAGGGCAATACTGTCGCGCTGATTTTTGGAACGGGCTTGAGCGTCTGAAATGGCTTTTGCAGATTCAGCCTGGATTTGCTGAACCGATTGTGACGCCTTTTGCTTGCTTTCCACAACCTGCTTGGCTATTTCCGCCTTTTCTTCATTTGCTATTTGCTGCTGTTTGGCTACTTCCTCTCTGATTCTTCCGATTTCTTCACTGGCACGCTTTTTAGATTCAGCAACTTCTGTTGCAGACTCTTCCTTTTGACGGGCTACAGTTTCCCGAATGTCTGCCAGCTCATTGGCTGAATTTTGTTGAACCAATGACTTTTCTTCTGCTGCTTTCCTGCGACTTTCGGCCAGGTCGTTAGCCAGTTTTTGTTTTTCAAGAACGGTGTTTTCTCTGGTTTTTAAAATTTCATTGGCAGCTTCTTCACGTGCTTTCAGGATCTGGTCAGCAGCCGTCCTTTTACTTTCAACCACATCAGTCGAGGTCTTGTTGGCTTCCTGTTTTGCCATTTCACGTGCTTCCGATACCATTTTGGCATTCTCTTCCCGGATACGTTTCAATTCTTCATCTGCATTATTTCGGGCACTTGCTATTTCATCGCCATATTGGAGTTTTGCCTGCTCCATTTTTTGTTTAACGGCGCTGATTTCTTTTGCAGCAGCCTCCCTGGCTTTTTGAACCTCCTCGGAAGAGGTAATTCTTGCCTTTTGTATTTCCTCACCTGCCTGGCGGCGTGCATCTTCAACGTTGGAGTTGATCTTTACTACCGCAGAATCTGCTTTAGCCTTGCTTTGCGAAATAGCAGCCTGAGCTTCTGCCCGGGCTTTTTCTATTTCCAGTAAACTGGCCTTTCTGGCTTCAAGCACCTCATTGGAATATTCCAGCTTTTTGGCATTGGCGGCTTCTCGTGCAGCCGCAACTTCCTGTTGTAGCTGTGCTTTGATGGCATCTCCCCGATCCTTTTCTGCTTTGATATCCGCCCTGATTTTTTCTTTGGTCTTTTCAAGGTCCGCTCTAAGGGCAGTAACCTCTGGATCTCCCCCGGAGCTGGTTGAGGCAGCTCCTCCAGCTGCAGCAGGTTTGGCTCCTGGTTTAGCCGGGGTGGCGCCTGCGGCTGCCGCTGGTTCCGGTTTGGACACTGAAGCGCCAGGGGTGTCTACCACCGCCATACGATCCAAAACTGAATTAAAGCAGGATACCAGATTTTTAAACTCACCCTGACGCTCAGCGTTAATGGTAAATTTATACTTCTGACGATCAACAAAATTGATGAAATTGATACCGGTTATATTCGATTCGGCCAGCCACTGGATGGCCGCGATATCCAGCTTTAAATTATTTCGGTGTGTAGGTACGGCGCCAGCAATAAGTTCATCCATGCCGGTAAACTTGTAGGCCCGCTCCTTGCCGCTGGCATCAACGAATACGACCTGGTCATCCTGGTTGAATTCAATGCCACCCTGAGAGGTGAAGCGTGCAAAAATGCCTTTTTCATTCGTGAAAAATTCTACAAAGTAGGTGTACCCACCCCGGATTACGACACTTAGATTGGAGGTGTTTGCAATTTGAATACCTGATATTTTTTTGTTTTCCTTGATAACTTTGGAGCAATCCTGCGCCTGAATACTGGATGAAAAATGGAAGGCTGAAAGGATCAAGAGTAAAAGGATTCTGGAAAAAGGCTGCATAGCAAAGGAAGTGGAATGATTGAGAAGAACCTAAGGGTCTTTTAGATTGTTCTGCTTCGTTGAAAATCAATTGATTAGACCAATCTGTGATTTGACAAAAGGGTGTAAAAATGGCGAATTTGGCTTAAAGCGGGGCAAAATAGAAATTTTTTTCTTGTGTCAAACGAAAGATGCGTTAATCAAAAGTTGCGTTGCCCGAATTTTAAGATTTTAGAAGCAGATTTAGCCAAATTATTTCCCGGATTAATAGTTCAGTTTCAGGGTTTTACGCAAGTATTCAGACGCATTGCCATTTTCATTCCAATATGCTCCTCGCCAGGCCCCTTTTCGTTTGCCGCTTGAAACAATGGCTCCCTGAAACGACTCTTCCCATCCGGTAATTGTATGTGGAAAATTGGTGTCAAAATAAATGTCCAGACTTCGTGGTATGTCTTTATACCGTAGCTTCAAAATTGATCCGGATGGCTCTTTGATTACTTGTAGATCTGCTCTTTGAATAGATTCCTTAACATGTTTGAATCTATGATAAAGTGCAGAAGGAATGACGTTCACTTCACCTGTTGGTATAGCTTCCGGATTTAACCGAACAAGTACCCATAATTCATCTTCCAGTAAACATGCAGGGAAGAATGTTTCCTGGTCGCCTTCAGATTCAAAATAGGATTTTGAACTCAGTTTATAGCCTTCCCTGCTTTGATCATACTGTTGAAAAACATGTCCGCACCAGTCCTGAATAGTAGTTGTTGTCTTTAAGACGGGTGTTCCGCTTACAGGTTTAAAGACAGACTGCATGATGGAATAGTCGTAAATCCCGGTATGGAATTTTCTGATCCAGTTCAGTTTCAGAATGGGCACCCTGTCATCTCCGGCAGTAACGGGGTCGTCAAGCTTGACGTGTTTTTGCCGGGAGAAATCTTCCGTCACAAAGATATTTACCTGTTCTGCCTCCCGCAATTCACCATATCTGTTCTGTGTAACGGCAAAGGAGGTTAACTCTGCAGCACCGGCATACCAGTAGGCGTTAAAAGCTGAATCAAGCTGGAGTGGAATTGCTTTAGGCGCAGTGGAGGAGGAAACGGGCGCGGCAGCGTTTTTATCCTGGCAATTTTGAGCAGAGATGCTCAAAAGTAACAAAAAAGTGCCAAAAACATGAATTTGCATCGGAATCGGGCTGATATGTTTTTGGGGTATACCTTTTGAACGTGCAATGATAGTGCGCCAATCAATGTAATTTACTACCAATCAACCGCAAAAATTCGCTTCTTGTTTCATTTTTCAAAAATTGTCCGGTAAAAGCAGATGTAGTGGTCAAAGAATTCTGTTTTTGGACACCCCGCATCATCATGCACATGTGGTGAGCTTCAATTACTACGGCTACACCCAAAGGTTGCAGGGTTTCCTGTATAACGTCCCTGACCTCCAATGTTAATCTCTCCTGCACCTGCAAACGGCGGGCAAATACATCCACCACACGTGGAATTTTACTTAGGCCCACAATATAACCGTTTGGAATATAGGCTACGTGTGCTTTTCCAAAAAATGGCAAAATATGGTGCTCACAAAGCGAATAAACTTCTATATCCTTCACCAGAACCATTTCGCTGTAATCCTCTTTGAACATGGCCGATTTTAGGATGGCTGCCGCATCCTGTCCATACCCTTGCGTCAGAAACTGCATGGCTTTAGCCGCTCTTTCCGGTGTTTTATGCAATCCCTCACGGTTAGGATCCTCTCCAAGTCCACTCAGAATGTCCAGATAATCTCTTCCAAGACGCTCGGTAAGGACAGGGTTGTCGTATGAGTCATTTTTTTTGTAAGCCATGAGAAGGTTTGAAGTGTGTGAGGGAGTTATTCACCGTAATACTCGGCGTAAATGGTTTCTGTTTCCCACAATTTCAAGCAATGTAGTTGACAAGGGTATTCTTTTAATGCCTTGTCAAGTTCCTGCCAAATAAGGATAATAAGATTTTCAGTGGTAGGTTGTAAACCTTTTGGAATAAATGGTACATCCAGGTTCAAATTACTGTGATCCAGATGATCCACTACATATTTTTTTATGATGGTACTTAGTTTTTTTACATCCATCACAAAACCGGTTACGGGATCTGGCGTTCCCTTAATGGTTACGTGAAGGTTGTAATTATGGCCATGCCAATTTTTATTGGAGCATTTGCCAAATACCTCCTGATTCTGTTCTTCAGACCACTCTTCAACCCATAACTTGTGAGCGGCATTGAAACGTTCAATTCTAGTTATATAAACCATTCTTTTTCAGTGCATTAAGTATGCTTATTGCTGCTTTGGGCCTGCGTCTTAATGGTTGAAGTGCATCCCAAATACCGGATTGGAAAAGCTTTTTTCTGCTGGAAGGCTGTAAAAGCGCCGCAAAATTAGGCGTTTATTTTTTCTGACAGCAGAAATGCTGTTTTCAGAGTAGTTTTATCCCTCAGGGTTTAACTTTAATCTAAAAACAAGCATTGCGAAATAGTGTTGCAGTTCTTTTGCACAAAACCATTGCTTGAAGTGAAGACACGAAGTGCATTAGATCAGATTTATTCGTTTTTGAACAGAAGATGGGTGTACCATTCCATTTTCTGGCTTGCCTTATATGGCACTATGGTGGGAACCAGTTTGCGACAGGGTATTTTGCCAAGCACTACCTTCTACAATGAAACCATTCAGGTTATATTTTTCGCTGTACTGGTTTATTTTAATCTGTTGTATCTGATCCCTAATTACCTGGCTAAACATGCTTTTATTTACTTCGGATTGGTACTGGCGGCATGTGCCATAGTTACTCCTTTAGAGGTGCTGGCACTTTACTTGTTTTATTCAGATAATCCTGAATATCAGGCTTCTGTAGTAGCACAACAGGAACGAATTTACCTGGGGAATGTGTTTGTAACCTTTCTTTCAACCATTCTTCGGGTAATTATGGATTGGTGGAGGTACCAGAATGAGAAACAGCTTTTGCTCACACAGACCATTCAATCTGAACTACGGTTTTTAAAAAGCCAAATCAATCCACATTTCCTTTTTAATACCCTGAACAACCTGTATGCACTAACATTAAAAAAATCTGACAAGGCGCCTGAAATTGTTCTGAAACTGGCAGAAATCATGCGTTATATGCTCTACGAGTGTAATGAACGGCGTGTTCATCTGTCAAAAGAAATTCATTACCTGCATAATTATCTGGATTTGGAGCGACTTCGTCAACCCAAGGACGCCGATATAAGCTTTGATGTAGAGGGCCACGTAAGTGAACAAATGGTTGCTCCTTTATTGTTTGTGCCTTTCGTGGAAAACAGTTTCAAGCATGGGTTGAATCATGCAACCTCAGGAGGCTTTGTCCGGATGAAATTAAGGGTGCAGGGTGAGGACCTGGAATTTCATATTGAAAACAGCAAGGTGGATCATACGCCTCGTCCCAGTCACCCCAGAAGCGGAGGGATTGGGCTGGCTAATGTGCGGCTAAGGCTAAAAATTTTGTACCCGGAAAATTTTGACATCATCATTCGGGATGAGCCAAACCTGTATTCGGTTACGCTTATGCTAAAAATGATCTGATGAGTTAAATGCTCACTCAGCTACAAGAAACGGGCCCTGAACGACGACATGTCGCTCAGGGCCCGTTGTTAATTTGACCGTTTTTTATAGATGTATCACTTCACCATAAGCTGCAGCGGCAGCCTCCATCACCGCTTCACTCATGGTAGGGTGGGGGTGAACAGCTTTAATCATTTCATGTCCGGTTGTTTCCAGTTTTCGTGCAACCACAATTTCTGCAATCATCTCGGTAACATTGGCGCCAATCATATGAGCGCCAAGTAATTCACCGTATTTTTTATCAAAGACTAATTTTACAAATCCTTCTGAATGGCCTGAAGCTTTGGCTTTACCACTGGCAGTGAAAGGGAATTTGCCCACCAGTACTTCGTACCCGGCATCTTTTGCTCCCTGCTCTGTATACCCAACTGAAGCGATTTCAGGGATACAATAAGTACAACCAGGGATATTATTGTAATCAATGGGTTCCGGATGATGACCTGCAATATGTTCAACACAGGTAATACCTTCTGCACTGGCTACGTGCGCAAGCGCCTGAGTGGCCAGCACATCTCCAATGGCATAAATACCCGGCACGTTGGTTTGGCAATATTCATCCACCTTGATATAACCACGATCTGTGGCAATACCGAGATCCTCCAATCCAATATTTTCGGTATTGGGTGTAACACCGGCTGCGCTTAGGACTACATCACAAACAATGGTTTCTGTTTTGCCATCCTTGCGGTTTTTCATATTAACTTTAATCTCTTTGCCGCTGGTATCAACATTTTCAACCGCCCAACCGCCATACACTTTCAGACCCTTTCGGTTGTAGATCTTTGTAAGCTCTTTGGAAACATCCTGATCTTCCCGAGGTACCAAACCCTGTTCCATAAATTCCACAATGCTAACCTCAGTACCAATACTGTGGTAGAAATAACCAAATTCCACGCCGATGGCGCCAGCACCTACCACTACCATCCGTTTAGGCTGAGATTCCAGGCTCATGGCTTTACGGTACTCTATGATCTTTTTACCATCTATTTTCAGGTTTGGCAATTCTTTAGCCCTGCCCCCGGTGGCAATGATGATGTTTTTGGCAGTGTATTCAGTTACTTTGCCTTCAGCATCGGTTACAGCAACCTTTGGACCCTTAACGAGTCTGGCATTGCCCATGATCACATTGATCTTGTTTTTTTTCATGAGGAACTGTACCCCTTTGCTCATCCCGTCAGCTACGCCCCGGCTCCTTTTTATCATGGCATCGAAATCTGCAAGAGGCTTGCCTACCTTGATTCCGTAGTCCTCGGCGTGATTCAGATAATCAAAAACCTGGGCGCTTTTCAAAAGCGCTTTTGTAGGGATACATCCCCAATTGAGGCAAATGCCTCCAAGGCTTTCACGTTCAATGACTGCGACGTTCATGCCCAGTTGTGAGGCACGGATGGCTGCTACATATCCGCCAGGTCCGCTACCGATGACAATCAGATCAAAATTCATATGTACTTGGAAAAATGGTTTGGATCAAAATCGGTTGGTATAAGCAAATCCCACGGTCAAGCCGATGTTAAATGCTTATCCAAAGAAAATTGTTAAGGGCAAAGGTAGTTGGCTC
>DLXL01000064.1:8483-13806 GCA_003448025.1 Saprospirales bacterium
CATTTCCGGTCATCAAAAAGCCGAAAAAGCCATATATTTCAGCCGAAGATTACAAAACTCTGATTTCTCTAATGTTTCGCAGCGACCAGTTTCGATCAATGTGCGTATCATTGCCCCGGTTTTCTCATCTGTTATTAATGTTTCAAAGCCCGAACATGAAAAAATACTTTTTTATCCTGATTGCCCTGTTTCCGTTTACGGTAAAGGCTCAACTGTCAGTGACTGAATCCAACTCCCGCCCACTGTACGACAAAAAAACTGTGGGTGAAATTCGTCTGACTTTACCCTCTTCTGATTGGGTTAATTTGCTTGACTCCATGCGCATTTACAACGGTGATGGACTGCCGGCGTCGGTGGTTATCGATGGAATGCGATATGAAGGTGCAAGGGTGCGCTTCCGCGGCGATAAATCTTACGCCAAAGGACTCAAGCGTAATCCGATGATTATCAGGCTTAATGCAGATAATATTGGACAAAATCACCAGGGATATTCTTCTGTTAAGTTGTCTGCTGCCGTACGGGACCCGAGTATGGTACGTGAAATGTTGTTCCATGAAATTGCATCCAAGTACATGCCTGCTTCTCAGGCAGCATACACTAAGCTGTTTGTGAATGAAGAATATATAGGAGTTTTTGTCAATGTTGAGGCTGTAAGCAAAACATTCTTTGACACCAATTACGGAAATGCCAAAGGAGCATCGTTTAAGGCAGGTGTTGATTTTAAGCCGGATAACTTGCCTGCCACTTGCAGACAAAACATATTTGGAGCACTTGAATATGAAGATAACCTGGATTGTTACAAGGGTAATTTTGAAATGGATTCCAAGGGAGGCTGGACGGAACTTCAGGAATTAACCCGCAAACTGGCGCAGGAGCCAAATAATGTACACCAGGTTTTAGATGTGGATCGTACGCTTTGGATGCTTGCCCTGAACAATGTCATGGTGAACCTGAGTAGTTATAGCGGCAAAGAAAGTGTGAATTACTACCTGTATCGTGATGGAAACAACCGTTTTCAGCCAGTTCACTGGGATTTGAACCTCGCATTCGGCAGTTATAAAAATACAGGCCTGGGCAGCGACCTCAACCTGCGTCAACTGCAGAATATGGACCCATTGCTTCATGCAGATAATCCGTATAAGCCATTAATTAGTCAGTTGCTGAAAGACCCGCTTAACCGCAAGATTTATCTTGCTCATATCCGTCAAATCAACGAAGAAAATTTCCTGAATGGCGCATATGAAAAACGGGCCCAGGAACTTCGCGGGATGATCGTAGTGCCGTTCAACGAGGATAAGTACAAGACGTACAGTTACGATGACTTCCAGCGCAGTATAAATGAAACGGTAGGCAAAAAGAGCAAGATTCCCGGGTTGACAGAACTGATGGGTAAGCGCATGCGTTATCTGAAATCCCATCCGGAATTAACCAAACTCCCACCATCAATCTCAGAGGTGACGGTAAAAGGTCGGGGTAAATTTGAAAACCAAAAAATCAATGCTTTCCATGTAAGCGCCCGAGCCGACAAGTATCCGCTCCGAATGTACATTTATTATCGGTTCTCGGATCAGGATCCTTATGTGGTTATGAATATGTCGGAAGAAAATACTCCGGGTCTTGCGGCTGGTGTGAAAGCTTTTGGGGTTCAAATTGAAGCGAAAACACCGGAAGCCGTATTGGATTATTATATTTTGGCAGAAAATGTAGGTGCAGCGGATTTCCTTCCGGCATCCTATACCCGTCAGCCTTACAAAGTGAAATTAAGCGAATTGAATAAGTAGTTGGCGCTTTATAAAATGCTGATCCGTAACCTGTTGCAGACAAGCGGATCAGCATTTTCAATTCATTATCATTCTTCTCCATCAGAAAACCTGATTACATTCGTTTTGCCTCTATGAGACACACCCTTTTACTTTTCTTATGCTGCTTGACAGGTTTTCAAGCGTATTCCCAGGACTTTTACGGCACAGGTATTCAGGAAGTTCGGCTGGAGTTTTCCCAAAAAAATTGGGATGTATTGCTGGATTCCCTCAAAAAAGCAAACCCTGAAGCCAGAGTGCTGGCTACTGCCTGGGTAAATGGTCAACGGTTTGATAGTGTTGGCGTTCGATACAAAGGCAACAGTTCTTATTTCCGTACCAGAAATGAGACCCGAAAAAAACTGCCCATGAATGTCAAGCTTGACTATAAAAAAAAGGGGCAATCCTTGAAGGATGGACAAACCACCATCAAATTGTCAAATGCTTTTTTAGATCCAAGCTTTTTGAGAGATCCCCTGTCCTATGAAGTGATTCGAAAATACATGCCTGCACCGCAATGTAACTTCACCAAGGTTTATCTCAACGGCAAATACTGGGGTTTGTATATCAATTCCGAATCCGTAGATCCTCAGTTTTTCAAAAAACACTACGGCACGGATGGTGGACATATTGTCAAATGCGATCCGGATAACTGGAAAAAAGTGCGCAGCCAAACAGGATGCCCGAAAGGAGAAAACGCCTCATTGACCTACCTGAATGACAATGCCGGATGTTATGATGCTTTTTATGAAGCCGAGAATCCTTCCAGTTGGAAATTGCTGATTAACCTGATCAAAGTACTCAATAAAACCCCGGATCAGATAGAAACGGTGCTCAATGTAGACCAGACGCTTTGGATGCTTGCCTTGAATAATACCATCGTTAATCTGGATAGCTACAACGGCTCTCTGTCGCACAATTATTACCTCTGGTTTGACTCCATGAACGTTGCGCATCCAATCATTTGGGATTTGAATATGTCGTTCGGTGGATGGCGCCGTGATTTCAGCTTTCAGGAAATGTCTGATGATCAACTTATCCAATATTCGCCATTGGCAGAGTTTGATAATCTTCGCCGACCGTTAATTTCCAAATTGTTGAAAAATTCCTTTTACCGAAAAATTTACCTCTCACATATCAAAACCATTGTCAATGAAAATTTGGCGAATGGGCAGCTGATGAATCGGGCTCAAAGTATGATCAAAGAAATTGATCCCTGGGTAAAGCAGGATTCATTGAAGTTGTATAGCTATGTTGATTTTCAGGGTTCTTTGGATAAAACCATGAATAATGGCCCTGATAATATAATAGGCGTGAAACAGTTAATGGTAAAACGTTCAGAGTGGCTTTCCAAACATCCATTATTAAACAAACCTCAACCGGTTATTTCGGAGGCTTTGGCATCAAAGGATGGTCAAAAGGTTAAAGTAAGCGGCAAACTCACCAATGCTACTAAAGGTGCCTGGTTATTCTACCGGGCAAAAAAACAATATGCATTCAAGCGTATTGCCATGGTAGATGATGGTACTAATGGCGACCAGGCCGCAGGTGATGGTATTTACACGGCCACGGTAGATGCAGCACTCATCAAACAATGGTATTTAGCAGGGGAAGGGGATGAAGGGGCTGCTACCTTGCCGGAACGGGCATCTTTTGAGTACTTTAAAATTGACTAGGTTTTTTTACCGCAAAGGCGCAGTGGGCAAAATATTTGGTTATTCAACCCTCTGCGCCTCTGCGGTAAAAAAACAAAATCTGAGACAGCCGCTTAAATAAACAGCGATTTAATCGTGAATCGCTTTGATTCCGGGCAGTTCTTTTCCTTCGAGGAATTCAAGCATGGCGCCACCTCCTGTACTTACGAAACTTACTTTTTTGGTAAGTTTAAGTTGGTTTACTGCCGCTACAGAATCACCACCCCCAACCATAGTGAACGCTCCTTTTTTAGTAGCTGCGGCGCAAGCTTTCGCCACAACTTTGGTCCCATTGGCAAATGCAGGCATTTCAAATACGCCCATTGGGCCATTCCAAATGACTGTTTGACTTTTTCGAATCACAGATGCGAAGGATCTCGCAGCTGAAGGCCCAATATCAAGTCCCATCCAGCCATCAGGAATTTGATTGCTTGGACATACCTGGACGGCAGCATCTGCCGCAAATTTGTCGCCACAAACAGAATCTTTAGGCAATAATACCTTTACTCCGGCAGCTTTGGCCTTCTTTAAGAAGTCTTTGGCAATCTTGAGTTTATCTGCTTCAACCAGGGAGTTTCCCACTGCTCCTTTTTTGGCTAAAAAGAACGTGTAGGCCATGGCGCCACCAATCAGGATATTATCCGCGTAATCCAGGAATTTTTCGAGCAGAAGAATTTTATCGCTCACTTTGGAACCTCCAGTTACACAGGTAACAGGTTTAGCCGGGTTTTTCATGGCGCGGGAAGCATTCTCAATTTCCCTTTCCATCAAAAATCCAAACGCCTTATGCTGCTTATCAAAAAACTGTGCTACTACGGTGGTGCTTGCATGCGCTCTGTGTGCTGTACCAAAGGCATCGTTCACATAAATATTTCCTAAAGCTGCCAGTTTTTGAGCAAAAGCCTGGTCGCCTTTTTCTTCCTCTGGATAAAACCGGGTGTTTTCCAGCAACAGCACTTCGCCAGGTTTTAGCGCGGCGGCTTTTTTTACGGCCTGTTTGCCAATGCAATCATTGGCAAAATGCACTTTAGCCTTTATCTTTTTGCGCAGATGTTTAACCAGATGATTCAAGGTGAACTTCTCCACATTAATGCTGCCATCTGCATTCAGTTTCTCTAAAGGACGTCCTAAATGGGACATTAAGATGGCTGAACCTCCCTGATCCAGAATATAACGGATTGTCGGTACTGCCTCCCTTATACGGGTATCGTCGGTAATTTTATAGCTTTTATCCAGGGGTACATTGAAGTCCACACGGATCAAAACTTTTTTGTCCTTGAAGTTGAGTTTCATGATGTTAACCAGTTTGGATTTGACCCGCAAAGATAGGGTTAATGTGGGGAATCAGGTTAATGTAGGGAATGCTTCATCCCTCAATAACCACATTCCCCACATTAACCACATTCCCTTAAATGGTTGCGCAAAGTTGAGCAAGACGGGCAGAGTAACCGGCTTCGTTATCATACCAGCCTACAATGCGGCAGGTGTTGCCGTTAGCCTGGGTAAGTGGGGCATCAAAAATAACGGAGTGCGTGTTGCCAATAATATCGCTGGAAACAATTGGTTCTTCATTGTATTCCAGAATGCCTTTCAGGGCGCCTTCAGCTGCAGCCTTGAAAACAGCATTGATTTCTTCAACCGTAGCAGCCTTTTTCAAGGTGCAAACACAATCGGTGATGGAGCCCGTGGCCGTAGGTACTCGCAGAGAATGGGCTTCTATTTTGCCTTTGAGGTGTGGAGCTACCATAATGACCGCCTTGGCAGCACCGGTACTGGTTGGCACAATGTTTTGTGCAGCCGCACGGGCACGGCGCAAGTCGCGGTGTGGTC
>DLXL01000064.1:13957-26795 GCA_003448025.1 Saprospirales bacterium
GGCACGGCGCAAGGCGCGGTGTGGTCCATCCTGAAGATTTTGATCGGCAGTGTAAGCGTGAATGGTGTTCATGAACAATTGCTCTACACCAAAAGCGCGATCCAGCGTAAGGATCATAGGTACCAGACAGTTAGTGGTACAGGAGGCGTTGGAAACAATCAGATCTGTCGGAGTAATTTTATCTGCATTGGCTCCGATTACAAAGGTTGGAACGTCGTCTGCTTTTGGAGGGGCAGATAAAATAACTCTTTTAGCACCAGCCTGAATGTGCAATCCGGCTTTTTCCTTGTCCAAAAAGATACCGGTACATTCCAGTACCACATCAATGTTCATATCCTTCCATGGCAATTCTGCCGGATTTTTAATTGCAAGTCCTGCAATTCGATTACCATTTACGGTAATGCTGTTGTCATCAGCCTGAATAGTGCCGTCAAAACGACCATGCATGGTATCGTACTTGAGCAGGTGCGCAAGTGTATGGTTGTCGGTAAGGTCATTGATTGCCACTACCTCAACATTGGGGTTTTTTACCAGGTTGCGGAAGGTCAGACGACCAATGCGTCCGAAGCCGTTGATGGCGATTCGTTTTTTTGCCATGACTAATTGTATCGAAAGTATGTGAAAAGTTATGCTGGATGTAGTTCATAGGAACAGATTAAAAGGAGTAGTGTTCCAATGAAGCCAATCAGTGCCGCAAATATCAATAAAATATCTTAGTGTACAAAATACAATAATAAAACATTTTTCACCGGCAGCAAATTTGTTTGCCCTTGAGTCTTATGACAGGTACATGTCTTTTCAGGAGTATTCTACCCCGGTAGAGCTCCGATTTGCTAAACATTTATTTATTTTGCCTTTACAAACCGATATTCATGACAAGGCTACTGCTAATCTTAATATTTCTGCCAGGCGTAATGTGTGCACAAAACTACCTGATGAATGGAAATCCGATTTCCGATTGTACAGGCACGTTTTATGATCCGGGTGGGCCTGCGGGAAACTATTCCATTAATCAAAACCTGACCACCACGATTTGCGCTGATGGAACAACAGGTACCCATATCAGGTTGAGTTTCTCCGGGGTTTCCTTGGGGCCAGGGGATGCACTCTGTTTTTATGATGGTCCGAATGTAGCTTCGCCCTTACTTTCCTGTGCTTCTGATTATCCAGCTGGTGAACCTTTTGTTGTACAAGCTACAGCGGTCAACCCAACCGGATGCATTACAGTTGCTTTTCAATCTGATGGGGCCGGCACAGGGGCCGGGTGGGCTGCAGCCATCTCTTGTGTAAAATCATGCCAGACGGTGCTTTCCAACCTTGTCTCAACCAATCCTGCAGTGATTCCTGCAGATACCGGCTGGATTGATATTTGTCCAGGGGAACGCGTTTTTTTTACAGGTGCAGGCTTATATCCACAAAATGATTTTGCTTATCATCAGTCAGATTTTACCACCACCTTTGAGTGGAATTTTGGTGATGGAGGTATAGCATATGGCCCAAATACTTCACATCGGTTTGACCAGCCCGGCGGGTATTTTGTACAGTTGACGCTTACGGATACTTTTGGCTGTAAAAGCTCCAATCTGATTAGTCAACGAATCCGGGTAGCCAGCCGGCCTGCCTTTAGTGCAGCTTCTGTGGGGCAAATATGCGCAGGCGATACCCTGATGCTGGGCTCTACGATTGATACTGCCCTCTTCAGTCATACTGTTTCAGCCTTTCCGGTAACTACTTCCTTTGATGTGGAATCCAGCAGATCAGATTCTCTTGCGCTGCCGGATGGAACCGGGGAATTGTATGAAACCAGTATTGTATTGACAGAGTTTTCGCCAGGGCAGGTCCTCGTGAGTGAGAACGACCTGGATCATATTTGTGTGACCATTGAGCACTCCTGGATGCGTGACATTGAAATTACCTTAACCTGCCCAAGCGGGCAGAGCATCATTCTTCATAATCACCCGGGTAATTTTGGCGGTGAAGTGTATTTGGGTGAACCGAACGATAATGATAATTTTAATCCCATTCCAGGTACCGGATATACCTACTGCTGGACACCCACCGCAACCAACCCCACCTGGATTGAATATGCCAATACGGTATTAGGTGGCGCTGGTACTTTACCTCCTGGCGACTACAGCACTTTTGATCCCATCAGCAACCTGATAGGTTGCCCGTTAAACGGTGAGTGGACGATTGGGGTAACAGATCTTTGGGCTGCCGACAATGGTTTTATATTCAATTGGTCTATACAGTTCCAGGAAAGCCTTTATCCCAATATTGAGTCATTTACACCACAGTTCGTTCAATGGGGTTGGAACAATCATCCATCCATTTTTTTTAGTTCCCAGGATAGTATTGCGGCTGTTCCACAGAATGCCGGAACAGCAGGTTATACTTTTTCAGTTACTGATAATTTTGGCTGTAGTTGGGATACTTTGGTGAATGTGGCAGTACTGCCACCTACCCATCCGGATTGTTATGTTTGTGCATCCAATTTTCTGCCGTTACCAGAAGTAGATATTTGCGCAGGTGAAATGGTTCCATTTGATGCTACTTCCCAGGCCCCGTCCTCTCAGGAAGTCAGATTTGAAACATACCCGGACTACCGGTTAGGAAATGCCAATCATCCACATGCCAACCCGTATTTGTCGCCTGTAGATGTGAACAGTCTGGGCTACAATTTTATTATCAATCCAATCCAGCAAATCACCTCCGTTTGCATGGATATAGAAACGGATTTTTGTGCTGATTTGAATGTTTTCCTGAGGGCGCCTGGTGGGCAGTTACTCATGTTAACTACTGGAAACGGCGGTTCCGGTGATAATTATAAAATTACTTGTTTTTCCCCATCCGCCAGCTTGCCAATTGTTGGCCAGACTGCCCCATTCAACGGAACTTATCTTCCTGAAGGAAACTGGACTGCTCTAAACGGTACTCCTGTAACAGGCAGTTGGAATCTGGTGGTTTCTGACGGATTTGCACCTTCCCAATTTGGCAGAGTAAAATGGTGGAGCATTGGGTTTAATACACAAAACACGATTAATTACAGCTGGACCAATGCCGCATCACTGAGTTGCGGGAATTGTGCAAACCCTGTGGCAAGTCCAATTGATACGACAACGTATGTACTGACAGCCACCAATAGTTACAATTGTGTTCATACAGACACCGCTATTATAAATGTCCGGAATTTCTTTCCGGCGCCTTCCGGATTGCTCGTGTTTGAATTAGGTCCTGGAACAATGACATGGCAGTGGAATGCCGTTCCTGGATCCCTGGGTTATGAGGTGAGCTTGGATGGCGGTCCCTGGCAGTCGCCTAACAACGGATTGTTATCTCATGTAGTAAATGGTGTGGTTGTTGGACAAACAGTTAATATCTCGGTACGTGCCATCAGCCCAACCCTGTGCATACCCGAAATTGCTGCTGCTTCCAGCGTGTTTCCAAATTGCACCATGTTTGTAGATGTTTTCTCTACCACGGATGTACGCTGTGCCGGCGATTCTAATGGCTCAGCTACGCTTTCCATTTCTAATGCCTCTTTTCCGGTATCAATCTTTTTGGACACTATTTCTACCCCGTTTCCGAATGGCGATCTGATCAATATTTTATCTGAAGGGGTACATACCGTAATCGTATTGGATGCATTGGGTTGCAGAGACACCGTCACCTTTACCATTGGAGGGCCGCCACCAATTCAGCTAACGGCCTCCGGAGTAAATGTTGACTGCAATGGAGATAATTCCGGTGAGGTCAATGCAACGGCAGTTGGCGGAACAGGCAACAAAGCCTTTGTTTGGCAAAATTGCCTGGGTGGCCCCAATTTAGGAGGCGCTATGCAGCAAAACCTGTTTGCCGGTTGCTATAATGTTACCGCCACCGATGCAAATGGCTGTACAGCCACTGCTTCTGTTACGATTTCGGAACCAACGCCGTTTTCTTTCCTGACATCCCAGGATTCCGTATCCTGCAATGGTCTGAGCGATGGCGGGGCGAGTATATCCGTATCCGGCGGGGTAGGGGGCTATACCTATTTATGGGATAATGGCCAGATTACCCCTGTGGCAACCATGTTAGACGGCGGGTTCCACTTTGTAACCATTACGGATGGTAACAACTGCTCGGCAACCACTTTTGTGCTGGTTCTTGAGCCATCCGTGTTTTTAATTGATCAGATTCAAAGTACGCCAGCTACCTGTTCAAATGGTTTTAATGGCGCTGCGGGAGTGCTGGTTACCGGTGGTACTCCTTCTTACAGTTATCAGTGGAATGACCCGGCATTTCAGCAAACGGCACAGGCGGTAAATTTGGGTGCCGGAGTGTATGGTGTTACGGTAACAGATTGGAACGGATGTACGGACACCGAAACTATTACGGTCAATGCGCCTCCTGCCATAACGGTAACTTACTCAGGAGTAACAGGTGAAATATGTGCAGGAGATTGCTCCGGTCAATCCACTGTCAATGCCAGCGGGGGGACAGGCACGCTTCAGCTGGCGTGGTCTGCACCTAATATTCCACCGGGCACATCTACGGCAACCGGTCTTTGTCCGGGCCCATATACCGTAACGGCAACAGATCAAAACGGATGCACCCAACAAGCAACTGTACAAATTCCTGCAGCAGTACCACTCGTTACCAGTTTTACAGAAACGCCCCCAACTTGCTCTGGCCTTTCAAATGGACAGATCGCTTCATCGGTCCTTGGGGGAGTTCCCGGTTATCAATACCTATGGAGCAATGGCGCCACCACGTCTGCCATTCAAAATATTGCTTGTGGACTGTATTCACTATCCCTGACTGACGCCATTGGATGCCTTCAGATCTATCAGGTGGATTTGGATTGTCCACAAACTATTATTATTCAGAGTATTACGCCTCAGTCAGCAACCTGTTTTGGTTCTTCTGACGGTTCGATTACGGTTATGGCATCAGGAGGCGCATTGCCTTTGACTTATGTTTGGAATGACCCCTTGGGACAAATAACGGAAACGGCGACCAACCTTCTTCAAGGCAATTACACGGTCACTGTGACAGATCAGAATGGTTGCAATGTTCAGGCTAATGCCACTGTTCCCCAACCTTTATTGTTGGTAGCATCAGCTACAGGAACAGGGGTATCCTGCTTAAATGGATCAGATGGCAAAGCTTTGGCAAACGCTTTCGGCGGGGTAGGGAGCTACAGCTACCAATGGAGTGGGGGAGGAGCGGACCAGGAAATCCAGAATCTGGTAGCTGGCACTTACACGGTAACCGTTACGGATGGAAACCAATGCACAGCAACAGCTACCGTTTCCATTACTCAACCAACATTACCAGTATCCGTAATCGCTACGCAGTCAAAGTGGGCTTGTTTTGGTGAAACAAATGGTGAAGCCTCCGTTTCTGCAAGCGGAGGAAATGGAGCGCCGTTTGATTTTGCCTGGAGCAATGGACAAACTGGAGGAGGCGCTACCAACCTTTCACCAGGCGTCTACAGTGTAACAGCTACGGATTCCAAAGGCTGTACCGGGATCCAGTCTGTTGTTATTCAGCAGTTGGATGAGATAGAAGTGAAAGTAGCTTATGTTCCTCCAACTTGTGCAGGGTATTCAGATGCACTGGTGGGGATAGTACTTTTAGAAGGCGGACTTGGGATGGGCGACTCCACACAATACCAGTATCAATGGAGTTTGCCAGGAGCTCCCAGCGCAACGCTGGTGTCCGGTATTTCTGCAGGAAACCATTCCCTGACAGTTACTGATCTTCAAGGTTGTTCAGAAGAGTTGTCCTTTGAAGTAATAGCGCCGCCTGCTTTGACGCTGCAATTGGACCAAACAAATATTTCCTGCTTCGGAATTGCTGATGGTGACGCCAGTGTGCTGCAAGTCCAAAATGCCGTTGGCAGTATTCAGTATGCATGGAGTAATTTGCAAACAACTCAGCAAATTACCGGATTGTCTTCCGGTAATTATGGTGTAACTGTTACAGATGCTAATGGATGTACTGTTGTTTCCAGTGTAACCATTTTGGAGCCGTCAGCCCTGGTAATACAATTTAATTCAACGCAATTGGTTTGTGCTGGTGATTCCAACGCATCCGTAACTGCAGTGGTTACGGGCGGTATGCCAACTTACTCATTATTGTGGGCGAACGGTGCTACGACTTCCACTATAGATCAATTGGGCGCAGGTATCTATGCACTGCAGGTAACCGATCAAAATGGATGTATGATTGCCGGCAGTGCACTGGTTGAACAGCCTCAGGGCATGACTTTGAGTACACTGGTTAAAAATCCACGGTGTTTTGGGGCCAGGGATGGTCAGATTAACCTTGCGGTGAGTGGTGGAACCACCCCATACCGGTATACACTCAATGATGGCGAGGTAACTGCAAATAATACATTTATTGCTTTGGGAGCGGGGAATTATTCCATCAAGATTACAGATGCAAAAGGTTGTTCAACGAGTACTTCCATGAGCCTGCAGGATCCCCCGCCGATTCAACTGGATCTCGGGTCTGATACTACCATTGTTTTGGGAGACTCCATATTGATAACCGCGCTGGTGAATAATGCTGTTGGATTCGCGAGGCCGGAATGGTCCTCCTACTTGTTGGATACCATCATATGTATAGATCAGCCTGATTGTGAAACTGTTCAGGTAAAGCCGGTGTATTCCAATACTTTCCAACTGAAGGTGACGGATGAAAACGGATGTATGGGTATCGATGTGATAAAAGTAAATGTGGCAAAACCAAAGGGTGTATATGTGCCAACAGGTTTTTCACCCAACGGCGACTTCGAAAATGATCTTTTAGTAGTACATGGTAAGGGCCGGCAGGTAAGCAGGATTTTAATCTTCAGGTTATATGATCGTTGGGGGGAATTGATCTGGGAAGACCAAAATTTTGAGGTGAATGACCTCACGAGAGGTTGGGATGGAACGTTCAGAGGACAAGCATGCGACCCCGGTGTTTATGTTTGGACGCTGGAAGCCGAATATATTGATGGATACATTGAACAATTACAAGGCAATGTGACTTTAATTCGTTGAAGCCTATAAAATGATGTTACGAGTTTCGTTAGTTCAAACTCCCGTAAAATGGGAAAGTCCGGAAGACAACCGGAACATGTTTTCTATAAAACTGGCTGGTTTGGCCGGGAAAACAGATTTGGTAGTATTACCTGAAATGTTCACCACCGGATTTACCATGCGTGCCGAGGCCATGGCGGAAACGATGGATGGCCCTACCATTCATTGGATGAAACAACAGGCAGGGTTGCTGCAGGCAGCATTGACGGGTAGTTTTATTTGTTTTGACGATGGGCATTTTTTCAACCGTCTGGTGTTTGTAAAGCCAGATGGAAGTATAGAGTCGTACGACAAAAAACATCTGTTCTCCCTGGCTGGCGAAAATGAAACTTTTAAGCCAGGGCAAAAACGCGTCGTAGTAGAATGGAAAGGATGGAGGATTTGCCCGCTTATATGTTATGACTTGCGATTTCCGGTGTGGAGCAGGAATATTCGCGGGTCATTTTTTACTGGATTGAATCCTTATTACGATTTGTTAATCTATGTAGCCAATTGGCCAGATAAGAGGATCCAGCACTGGAGGTCGCTACTCACCGCAAGAGCCATTGAAAATCAATCTTTTGTATTGGGAGTAAACATCGTCGGAAAAGATGGTAATGGGCTGGAGTATACTGGGCACTCCATGGCCGTAGATTTTGGCGGGCAAGTTTTTGCTCATTTGGATGATGGTAAAGAAGATATTGTCACGCTGGAATTGAATAAATCGGAATTAGACTCCTACCGAAAGCAACTACCTTTTCTTCAGGATATAGATGTTTTTGAGTTTAAGGCTTGAAAGTGTTGGGTTGTGAAACCCTTTTGTACCTTTGTGTCCCGTAACAAGCAAAACATTTATGACTAAATACATCTTTGTTACGGGCGGCGTCACTTCATCGCTCGGAAAAGGTATTCTTTGTGCCAGTCTGGCAAAACTGTTGCAAGCCCGCGGCTTTTCAGTAACCATCCAAAAATTTGATCCATACCTCAATGTCGATCCAGGCACCCTCAACCCATATGAGCATGGGGAGTGCTATGTGACGGATGATGGGGCCGAAACCGATCTGGATCTTGGTCACTACGAACGATTCCTGAACACCCCTACCTCGCAGGCTAATAACGTTACCACAGGCCGGATTTATCAAACCGTAATTGAACAAGAGCGGGCAGGAGCATATCTGGGCAAAACGGTGCAGGTAATTCCACATATTACAGATGAAATCAAACGCCGGATGTTATTGCTTGGACAATCCGGTCAATATGATATCGTACTTACCGAATTGGGAGGTACGGTAGGCGACATAGAATCGTTGCCTTATGTAGAATCTGTTCGTCAGTTGCGCTGGGAATTGGGAAGAGAGCACTCCCTGGTTATTCATCTTACGCTGGTTCCATTCCTAAATGCCGCTAAGGAGTTAAAAACAAAGCCGACGCAGCATTCCGTTAAAGAATTGTTGAGTCTGGGGGTTCAACCAGACATTCTTGCCTGCAGAACGGAGCATCCACTGAGTATAGATATACGCCGTAAAATGGCTCAATTTTGCAATGTGGAGACATCTTCAGTGATTGAAATGATTGACGCTGAAACCATTTATGATGTTCCTCTGCTCCTGTTAAAGGAAAGATTGGATTCTGTTGTAATATCCAAGCTGCACCTGAAGGATACGAAAGAGCCAAATCTTTCCTCGTGGAAAAATTTCCTGGGCAAGCTAAAAAATCCAATGCATGAGATCAAAATCGGGCTCATTGGAAAATACAATGAGTTGCCGGATGCGTATAAATCCATTTATGAAGCATTTATCCATGCAGGGGCAGTGAATGAATGTAAAGTGCGGGTTCAGCCCATTCACGCAGAGGCGCTGGAAGGCAGTTACAAAGATGTAAGCAAGTCACTGGCCGGCCTTAATGGAATTTTGGTGGCTCCAGGCTTTGGCGAACGTGGGATTGAAGGGAAACTTTCAGCTATCCGATATGCTCGTGAAAACAATGTTCCGTTTTTTGGTATTTGCCTGGGTATGCAAACCGCATGTGTAGAATTTGCCCGTAATGTGCTCGGTTTGAAAGATGCTGCCAGTACGGAAGTGAATCCGGCCACGCCTGATCCTGTTATTGACATGATGGAAAATCAGAAAAATATCACCCAAAAAGGCGGCACCATGCGCCTGGGAGCATATGATTGCACCATCCGGAAAAAATCCATGGCTTTTGAGGCTTATAAATCCACACAAATCAGTGAACGGCATCGGCACCGTTGGGAATTCAATAATAAATACCTGGCACAGTTTGAAAAAGCAGGCATGGTGGCATCCGGCACTAATCCTGAAACAAATTTGGTGGAAATCGTGGAAATTCCTGAACATCGTTGGTTTGTAGGTGTTCAGTTTCACCCGGAGTTAAAAAGCACAGTAGAAAACCCACATCCGCTATTTGTAGCATTTGTTAAAGCGGCTATTGGGTAAAAAATGACAAAATCTGCCAGTCCAAAAAAGCCGATTTGTGAAATTTTATCCTGAAAACAGGTGAAATTTAACACTATCGGTTTTAAAAATTCTGCAAAAAGTTAAATAATGTCTAATTTTGCGCCGAATTTAAGGATGGCATAGCCTTTGTAACAATAAGCAGGAAACTCTGCCGTTTTAAGGCATATCGTTGAACCATCGTCATTCACTCAGCAATAAAGCGATTTTATCATGAAAAATTGGCAAAAATTCATTGCGCTTGCATTCTTTGCAGCACTTTTCATCCTCGAATCCTGCCACAGAGGCTACGGTTGCCCAGGCGCAGATTTGTAATCCATGGCAATTCAGTGGAAACCCCTTGAAAATCTTGATCAGATTGAGCAGATCAAACTACGATCAAGAGAAATCCCAGTGTTGATTTATAAACACAGCAACCGGTGCCATATTTGCTCCATTACACAATTTCGTCTGGAAGACGATTGGGCGTTTGGGGCAAATGAACTGGAAGCTTATTACCTTGATGTAATTGCCCATCGACCTGTTTCTCTTGAGGTGGCGAATACTTTCCAGGTACATCACGAATCTCCACAAGTGTTACTCATCATGGATGGAGAATGTGTTTATGATGCCTCCCATTTAGATATTCAATTTCAGGAACTTAAGGAAGAGTATCTTGCCGCAAGGGCCTGATTGTTCATTACAATAAACCGATAAAAAAGGTGTTTGTCCATACAGGCACCTTTTTTCTTTTTCTGATTCTTGCCTGTGCAATACCTTTAGCCGCGTGAAATCCATTCGTGTCATCCTGCGCTTTCTGTTTTTTATTTTTTACACCAGCTGGATTGTTATGCAAATTGGTGTGGCAAATCTCCTTTTAGGAGATGATATTCGCCGCTCAATGCGAATCCGACAAAAATGGGCACGAACACTTCTTCCGACCCTTGGTATTAAACTACAAGTACAGGGCAACTTGCCAACCTATCCTTGCCTTTTGGTAGCAAACCATCGCTCTTATTTGGATCCCATTCTGATCATTCGAGATCTTGATGTGTATCCGGTTGCCAAGGCAGAGATCGCTGATTGGCCATTAATTGGGAAAGGAGCTCAAATGGCTGGTATCCTTTACCTGAAAAGAGAGCAACATGGTAGCAGGGTAGGGACCCTGAAACAAATGTTGGACCGGATTAAATCAGATTTTTCCGTATTGATATTTCCTGAAGGTACAACCTCCGATCATCAGGATACGTTACCCTTTAGCAAAGGCGGGTTCAAAATGGCTGCACAAAACAATATACCGGTGGTGCCTGTGGCGATTGTTTATGAAGCCCCGGCCGATTACTGGGTCGGTAATGCTACTTTTTTGGGGCATGCCAGGAAAAGGTTTGCTGCCGATGAAATCAAGGTTGATGTACATTACGGACAAGAAATAGTGGAAACAGATTCAGACTTGTTGCAGCAGCAGGCTCAAGCCTGGATAAACAGTACATTGAAAAAACACCCTATTAAAGTTGTCTGATACAGGCAAAAACAAAGAATTCGATCAACAGAAAAGAAGGATCGGGAGACTGTCACTACCTTTGCCATCCAGCATTGATAAATAAAACAATCTTTTATGTTGTCATCTACTTTTCCTCAACAATCGGAACCCATCGGAGAACCGAAAACAGCGGATCAAAAAAACGCAATGTTCAAAAAAGTCATTCTAGTTGCAGTAGTACTTATATTAGCTGGCGCATATTTTGCCTGGCATCCAATCAAAGGGTTTTGGTTTCCTTCAGTTCCTGACAAACTGGAAAACCCTTACGTGCATGTCCCAACAGGCGCTGATTTTGAGCGTGTAGTGGATATCTTGAAAAAGAATGGATTCATTAAAGATGAAGTCAATTTTCGGTGGCTTGCTGAACAAATGAATTATAAGAAGGACAAAATGCGTGCAGGCAGGTTTAAAATTGAGCCAGGCTGGACGAACCGTCAGCTGATTCAACACCTGCGAAATGGCGAGCAAGCTCCCGTAAAAGTCGTTCTGAATAATGAACGCCTGCTTGAAGAAGTAGCCGGAAAAGCGTCCAAATTTATTGAAGCAGATTCGCTCTCGCTGATTCGAGCTTTTAAGAATCCCCAATTGCTTAAGGAACATGGGCTGAAAGTTGAAACCGTGATTTCAACTTTTATTCCCAATACCTATGAGATGTATTGGAATACGGATGCGAAGGGTTTTGTGCAGCGTATGATCAAGGAACATAACATTTTTTGGGAAAAAGAAAACCGCCGCAGCAAAGCAAAAGACTTGGGTTTGACAGAGGCAGAAGTTTACACGCTGGCTTCTATTGTTGAGCGGGAAACAAATGCCGTCAGCGAAAAACCTACTATAGCAGGAGTATACCTCAACCGCTTGCGGATTGACATGAAACTTCAGGCGGATCCAACATGTGTATTTGCGACCAGGGATTTTGCAACCCGTCGGGTAACCAATTATCACACAAGCTTTGATTCCCCTTATAATACCTATATGTACAAAGGACTTCCGCCTGGTCCAATCAGCATGGCATCTATTCCAAGTCTGGATGCTGTTTTAACCCCACAGAAACACAATTACTTGTATTTCTGTGCCAAACCTGACGAATCCGGAACACACTCGTTTGCTGAGACATTTGCGGCACACAAAGTGAATGCAACAAGATTTCAGGCTTACGTTCGTACCAGAAAATATTGATTCAACGCTTCTAAAGACCTTGTCCATGCCATAGAACGGGCAGACCAACTCAACACATGAAATACAGTAAAAACGTATTGGAAACCATCGGCAATACGCCGCTCGTAAAACTCAATAAAGTTGCTTCCGACATCCCGGCATTAGTATTGGCTAAGGTTGAAACCTTCAATCCGGGACATAGTATTAAAGACCGCATGGCGGTTAAGATGATAGATGATGCCGAGAAGCGCGGAGACTTAAAACCAGGGGGCACAATCATCGAGTGTACCTCCGGTAATACGGGCATGGGGTTGGCTCTGGTTGGTTGTGTGCGAGGGTATCGTTGTATCTTTACTACTACCGACAAGCAGAGTAAAGAAAAAGTAGATATGCTGAAAGCGCTTGGAGCCGAAGTCATCGTTTGTCCAACGAATGTAGAACCCGAAGATCCGCGCTCCTATTATTCCGTGGCCAGACGGCTAAGCACCGAAATACCTAACTCTTTCTGGTGCAATCAATACGACAACCTTTCCAACCGCCAGGCGCATTATGAGAGTACCGGTCCGGAAATCTGGGCTCAAACTGAAGGGAAAATCACTCATCTGGTAGTGGGTGTCGTCACTGGAGGAACAGTAAGA
>DLXL01000064.1:26995-33281 GCA_003448025.1 Saprospirales bacterium
ACATGAAACCGGCATTTTTGATCCCAAGGAGATATATCCCTATATCACAGAAGGTATCGGAGAAGATATTTTGCCGGAAAATGTTGACTTCAGTCTTATCAACCTTTTTGAAAAAGTAACCGATAAAGATGCGGCATTATGGGCCCGCCGATTGGCAAGAGAAGAAGGCTTGTTGCTGGGTTATTCAGCCGGTAGTGCCATGGGCGCCCTGTGGCAACTGCGTGGCAAATTGAAAAAAGATGACGTCGTAGTAGTGATATTTCACGATCACGGAAGCCGATATGTAGGAAAGATATTTAATGATGACTGGATGCGTGAGCGCGGATTTCTGGAGGATGAACTTAAAATCAGCGATCTGATTGCCCGTAAAAAAGACCGGCGGTTTTTTGGCGCCCAGGTTGGGGATTCCGTGCGCGCAGCATTTTCGCTGATGAAATCACATGACCTCAGCCAACTGCCCGTATTGGAGGGAGATAAAATAGTTGGCTCCATTACAGAGACTCAGGTGCTGCATTTTTTGCTTGAAAACCCTTTGAATAACTCTGAAAAACCGCTTAGCCAGGTTATGGGTGAAGCCTTCCCGGTCGTGAAGGACGATCTGCCTATCAGTCAGTTGAACCGATACATTTCCAAGGAAATTCCAGCAGTCATTGCTACAGATCGGTCTGGGGGTATGCATGTTGTAACACAGTATGACCTGATCCAAGCCATTTAAGCAATACGCCGGGTTGATTTACTCGATCAACCCGGCGTACTGTTGTAAGCTTTTTTTAATCTCCTGCCCCAAATTTCCCGGCCTGATTTCTGAGGTTTATCAAACGCACTGTTAATCGGACAGTCAGGCGGAAGAAAGAGCATTTTTTGTCGTTTTTGCGCCAGACAAAACCAAACCGAGCTTTTATGACTTTGAAAACACACACTCCAATTTTTTTTATCCCCAAACACATTCTTGTCTCGGCCTTATGTTTCCTGGCCCCCATCATGCTCTTTGGACAAACAGTGGAAGACTGTACCAATGGCCTGGATGATGATAATGATGGTTTGATCGACTGTTTTGACACCGATTGTACCTGTACTGGACAGTGCGACAGTTTTTACTACACTACCTGTAACCCTGATTGTTATTATTTGCCACCTTGTGGGCCGGTGTCACTGGCCACCAAGTGGATATCCAATGCCGAAACGGGTACTTATTCTCCTTTGGTGGCCGGAGATTTGGATGGCGACGGCATTCCAGAGGTAGTGACTACTTTAGTGGAAGGTGCGGAGATGTACATTTTAGATGGTGCAACCGGCCAAATTAAATATCAAACTACCAATCCTAATACCGTTTGGCCCGGAGGTACCGCTCCGGCTATAGCAGATTTGGATAATGATGGCTTTGGCGAAATAGTACTGGTTGGAGATAACAGGAGGCTTTACTGTTATGATCACACCGGGGTGCTACAGTTCGTGGGGCCAACGATTGTTGGTTATGATTATCGATATAGATATGCGGTGCCTAATATTGCGGATTTTGACCACAATGGAGTTCCCGAAATAAATATTGGGAATCAGATATTCAGCGGACAAACGGGAGCACTGCTATCTTCTGGAGGGACAGGAGATGCAAAAGAATAACACCCGGCCCGTATAGCAGTAGGTTATTCTTTTGCATCTCCTGTTCCAGCAGATGTTTTACCCAATAATTTCTGTTTTGGTTGTCCGGGGTTGGAAATTGTTGCCGGCAATCAAGTGCTTTCTGTAAACTTTTTTACCGGCATTAACTTCCCGGTTACTTCTGCACCGGCTGGGTACTCTGATGGATTTACCAGCGTTGCGGATTTTGATGGGGATGGAGATCTGGATGGTATTGTTCAGGGGCAGAAGAACGGGCAGAATACCGTTTATGTCTGGGATCTGCAAACAGGCACTATCCTTCGGGAATTTCAGCTGCTTAATAACTGGAGCGAAGGTGCTTCCAGGGTGAATATCGCAGATCTGGATGGAGATGGACTACTGGATATAAGTTTTGTAAGCCATCCATGGGTATATGCCTTACGGAATGATTTTACGCCTTTGTGGATCAATCCTGTATTCGATCCTTCCTCAATAACCTGTACCAGTGTATTTGACTTTTGTGGAGATGGCTCCTCTGAAATTGTTTACCGTAGTGAAGAAAAGTTACAAATACTGGATGGAACAACCGGTGGGGTAATCTGGGAAGATGTTTGCCTCAGTTTTACGCACATTGAAAACCCACTTGTGCTGGATGTGGATGCTGATGGTAAAACCGAGATCCTGATCGAATGTGGCACTAACGGCAGTAAATTCACAGGAACCGTAGTTGCTTATGAAGCCATTGGCACACCGGCCATTAGTACCAGACCGGTTTGGAATCAACACGCTTATTTTAATGTCAATATTAATGACGATCTAAGCGTTCCGCAATACCAGCAGGAGCATCACCTGGTTGGCGATAATTTACAGTTGAATACGTTCATGAATCAGTATTTCAACCCGATTTTTCCTTCACCTGATGCTATTTTAACCTTATTGGGAAGTCCGGTATGTGAACAGGATTCTTTGGAATTGACCATTGAAATCTGTAATGTGGGTGACAATATTTTTCCGGTTAATACGCCTATTTCAGCCTATGTGGGTAATCCACAAACTACCGCTGCACAATGGGCAGGAATTGTTGCCAGCTCTAATTTGATCGGTATGGGAGGTTGCGACACCATGACCTTCAAAATTCCCCGGCTAGCCAATGATACGGTTTTTCTGGTGCTGAACGATGACCACTCAACGCTGCCTCCGTTCAATTTAAATACCGACTTCCCTGTAAACGGAATAGGAGAGTGTGGCTTTGAAAATAATATTGTCTCCTTCTATTACGCTTACCTTCCTGAATTGTTGAATCTAGGCCAGGACACATCCATATGCGACCAAAGTATTATGGTTCTGGACGCTGCGGGCCAGCATATCGTTGGCTGGACCTGGCTCGATGGCTCTGTCGATTCCACTTTCACGGCAAACGGACCAGGAATTTACGGAGTTACCACTACCGACATTTGTCAGATCAATCAATCAGACACCCTCACAGTAAGCTTGTATACAGCCACCGTAGTTAGTATTGGTCAGGATTTTAGTATTTGTCCAGGCGATTCGGCCTTCCTGAACGTTCCGGGATTTGACAGCTATAACTGGTCGTCAGGTATTTCGCTGAGTTGCAATACCTGCTCAGGCACCAGTTTGGCTCCTGCAGGCCCAACCCTGGTTTTTCTGGAAGCAGCTTACGACTATGGTTGCTCCGCAAAGGATACCATACTGATCAGCCTTTTCCCAACGTATGACCTAACGGTAGATACGATTGTTTGTTTCGGCAGTTCAATTGTTTACAATGGTCAATCCATAGAACCGGATAGCAGCAGATTGTTCTCCTTGCAAACCATTCATGGTTGCGATTCGCTGGTAACCGTCAACGTTATTGGAACGGGTGTTGGCACGTACAACATCACCGTAGACACAGCGGTATGCCTTGGTAAAACACTTTCTATCAATAATGTAGAGATTCTGCCAGATGATGAAGCAACTTTTGAGCTTTCAGCCATAACCGGCTGCGACTCCACGGTACTGGTAAGGGTAGCACCGCTGGATACATTTTATTTGTTTGAAACAAAGGTGATTTGCTTCGGTGATACCTCTAATATTTTTGGGGTGCCTCAAACAACCTCTGGAGAGTACATTGGCAAGTTTACCTCCATTCAGGGTTGCGACTCCACCATTTCTGTATCCCTATTGGTTTATCCACAAATACAACTGGAGATTGATGGAACACCGGCATGCTTTGGAGAAACAAACGGATCCTTGCAGGCAATGGTATTGAATGGCGTGCAACCTATTGAATATCAATGGGATTTCACGTCAAATACATCACCTCAGATACAAGACCTCTCATCTGGTGAGTATTCACTCACCGTAACGGATGGCAATGATTGTACCGAAACAAAGTCAATTTCTTTGTCTGAATACCCTCAATCGATATTTTCGGCTACTGCGGATTCTGTGAGTTGCTTTGGTTTGTCAGATGGTGTTATTCAAGTAGCAACCAATGATCCATCTCTGTTATTTTCTTTTAATGGCGGTGATTTTGGCCAGCAGGTCGATTTCGGGCAATTAACTGCAGGCGCTTATGAGATCATTAGTCAGGACGCCTTTGAATGTCAGGATACATTGTTTGCTGTTGTGAATGAACCCCCTCAGCTTACAGTCACTTTGCCAGCTGATACAACCATTCAATTAGGCATTTCAGTGCCACTCAGTATTCAATTAAACGGATTACCTCCTGTTAACTGGAATTGGAGCGATGAAACCTATTTGAGTTGCCTGACTTGTCCTGATCCAATAGTTCAAGTGCCACTGGAAGACAGGCGGTATGTTTTGACCATTAAGGATGAAAACGGATGCGAAGCAACCGATGATATAGTCATTCGGGTAGAACAGTTTGTGGGGATATATATTCCTAATGCTATGGGCGGGGATGGCGCCAATGCCATGCTTGAATTGGGGTTCAACCCGGCAATTAAAAAAATAAACTACTTCCGGATCGCAGATCGGTGGGGAAGTTTATTGCATGAATCCAGAAATGCACTTCCAGGTGACTCGTCCCTTTCCTGGGATGGTCGATTCAAAGGTAAGCTAGTAAATCCCGGGGTATATGTCTGGGCGCTCGAACTGGAATTGGTCAACGGATCTGTCATCAAAAAAATCGGAGATCTGACGGTTATCCGGTAACGGTCATTTTTACATCTAAGTCAACATTCCATAATGGTTCTCTCTCGTCCGTTAATTCTAGCATCCAAAAGCCCCAGAAGGGCGCAATTATTAAGAGAAGCTGGTTTTAGTTTCAGGGTTGAGACCTTTGATGTGGATGAATCTTTTTCGGAAGAAATGCCGGTGTAAGATGCTGCTCCATGGCTCGCACAAAAAAAAGCGCAGGCTGCAAAGCACCTGATTCAGGGGGATGAAATTGTATTGGCAGCAGATTCTGTGGTAATCTTAAACAACCGGATCTACAATAAACCCGCAGATTACCGGGAGGCGTTCAGTATGATTCGTTCGCTTTCAGGCAATCAACATACCGTAGTAACAGGGGTTTGCCTGCTTTCAGAATCCAGGGAGCTTGTATTTTCTGGAGTCACTAAAGTCTGGTTTGCGGAACTGACAGACGAAGAAATTGATTATTATTTGAGAATCTGGGAACCTTATGATAAAGCGGGCTCCTATGGAGCCCAGGATTGGATTGGTCACTGCAAGATTACCAGAATTGAAGGTACCTTTCAAAACGTAATGGGCCTGCCGGTAGATTTGGTTTATGCAGCACTTATGGAATTTTAACTGATCCCACATGGCAACTTTACAGGTCAGAGAATTGCGCACATCGGATATTCCGTTGATTACAAATTATTGGCTTGATTCCTCACCTGAGTTTCTCACGGGTATGGGTGTGGATTTGTCCAAAATGCCGTCTGCGGCACAATGGAAAGAATCTCTAAATAAACAACTGAGTCAGCCTATTCCCGAAAAACAATCCTACTGTGTCATTTGGGAAGTGGATGGAATTCCTTCCGGACATTCAAATATCAATAAGATCCAGTTTGGAGAAGAGGCTTATATGCATCTGCACCTCTGGCATAACTCTAACCGTATCAAAGGATTCGGCACACAATTCGTCAGGCTTAGTCTCCCTTTTTTCTTCGATCATTATCTGTTGAAAACCCTTTATTGTGAACCCTATGCACGGAATCCGGCGCCCAATAAAACCCTTGAAAAGGTTGGTTTCCAAAAAGTAAAGGAGTATGTCACCATTCCGGGCTGGTTGAACTTTGAACAGCCGGTTCAGTTGTGGCAACTAACACGGGAACAATATTTGCAACTCTTATGAGGGTGATATTTACGGTTACCAATGATCTG
The DNA here is from genome assembly GCA_003448025.1 of Saprospirales bacterium. Taxonomy (GTDB): domain Bacteria; phylum Bacteroidota; class Bacteroidia; order Chitinophagales; family Saprospiraceae; genus M3007. The sequence continues at coordinate 32,951 of DLXL01000064.1, forward strand.
TCTTACGACCAGCGGATGCATCGGATTTGCGGAGCATTAGCTGGAGCAGGGTACCAGGTAACGCTCATAGGAAGGGTATTACCCAATTCCATTACCCTGGAATCTCAGGTTTTTGAACAGATAAGGTTTAAGCTTCCTTTTCTAAAGGGATTCGCATTTTATGCGGTCTACAACCTTCGCCTGTTTTGGCATTTACTTTGGGCTGAATACGATGCGGTCTGTTCTATTGATCTTGATACCTTGCCTGCAGGGTGTTTAGCTACTTTAATCCGGCGAAAAAAGCGGGTTTTTGATGCCCATGAATATTTTACGGAAGTACCGGAAGTGGTGC
>DLXL01000064.1:33468-37936 GCA_003448025.1 Saprospirales bacterium
TTGGTGAAATGGTTTTGGGAATGTGTGGCCAAATGTTTTCTGCCTTTTTACAAGCATGCCTACACGGTTGGACCTGGTTTGGCGGCCCTCTTTGAACAGAAGTATGGACTTCCGTTTTCTGTAGTTAGAAATGTGCCTAAAGGCATCATAACAGGTCCCCAAGCTCCACCAATACCAGGCTCAAAAGTGGTTGTATACCAGGGAGCATTAAATGAAGGCAGAGGAATTGAAACGATGATCCTGGCAATGCACCAACTCCCGCAATGCCAATTGATTTTGGCAGGCGAGGGCGATTTGTCTAAAAAACTCAGAGCACTGGCAACATCAGAAGGGCTGTCTAAGCAGGTGGAATTTCTAGGATTTGTTAAACCTGATGAGCTGAAGCCCTGGACGCAAAAAGCCTGGCTGACCCTGAATCTGTTGGAAAACAAAGGGCTCTCTTATTACTATTCGCTGGCCAATAAATTCTTTGATTCCGTGCAGGCACAGGTACCTGTGCTAACGATGGATTTCCCTGAATACCGCGCTTTAAATGCAGCGTATGAAGTAGCGATTTTACTTCCGGACCTTACTGTGAATGCTGTTGTTCAGGCCATTCAAACACTTGAGTCTGATCCTGAAAAATATGCAAAATTGCAGGAAAACTGCAGGAAAGCTGGAGAACATTGGATTTGGGAGAAAGAGGAGGCGACCCTGCTTCGCATCTGGGCTTCGGTAGCCTCAGATTGAAGCTTATCTGGAAATGGCATTTTAAAGACAATTTGGTGCACTTGGAAGGTGAACCATTGGTATCGCCGTATTTTCGTCCCTTGAATTTGTAAAACCATCCTTACTGTCTCTTCTGATGAAGTTATTGATCAAACTTTCCCTTTGCGCAACGCTGTTTTTTAGTGCGCACCCTGCCTTTTCCCAACTTCAAAATATCAACATGCAGCTTCGGGCAACCAAAGCTTTCCCCGGGCAAACCCTGGCGAATATTTGTGGCTATTGGCAAAATGGCCAGGAATACGCTCTTCTGGGCGGTTCCAATGGAATGATTATCGTGGATATTACGAATCCGGCTTCTCCACAACAAATCGTTCAAATCCCTGCTCCCGAAGGATCACCCAATAATGGAAGCCTTTGGAAAGAAATAAAAGTATACAAGCAGTATGCGTACCTGGTTACAGAAGCCGGCGGTGGTATTCAGATTATTAACATGTCTGCACTGCCAAGCCCCAATCTAACGCACCATCTATACAAGGGCGATGGAGATGCTTTGAACCAAATGGATGAGATTCACGCACTACATATTGACGTAACCAAAGGGTATCTGTATACCTATGGTGGAAACTGGTCTCCAGGTGGAGCCAAAGTTTTTGACCTGAATCAGGATCCGTACAACCCAACTTACGTTGGCCGTTTTGAACAATTAGGGTATATTCACGATGGATATGTAGATAATGATACGCTTTACGCATGCCATATCAATTCCGGGATTATGTCGATCGTTGATATGACAGACAAAACCAGTCCTGAAGTATTGGGCACGGTAGAAACCCCCGGGAAATTCACCCATAACTCCTGGATTACCTCCGATAGAAAGCACGTATTGACCACAGATGAAACTACGCCTTCATTTTTGGCCTCCTATGATGTCAGTGATCCTGGCGATATTAAAGAATTGGATCGGATTTCTCCCAATAATGGCGTTGGAACATATGTGCACAATACCCATATCATCAACGATTATGCAGTGACGGCCTGGTACACCAGTGGCGTTTTGATTACAGATGCTCACAGGCCTCAAAACCTCATTACAGTAGCTCAATATGACACCTATGCGGGGAACAACCTGGAGTTTGAAGGATGTTGGGGGGCTTTTCCGTATTTTCCATCAGGTACCATTGTAACATCTGATATTGAACCCGGTGAGCTCACCGTGTTGATGCCTACCTATAAACGCGCCTGCTATTTTGAAGGCAAAATTTTGAACGGTTGCAATGGATTGCCTTTAATTGGTGCCACGGTAAAAATTAATGGAAGTACTGATCCGCAAAAAATTGTAACCACTCGTGCAGATGGTGTATTTAAAACAGGTCAGGTTACACCGGGAAGTTTTACAGCTACGGTTTCCGCTCCGGGATTTCCGGACAAAACCGTCAATATCACTTTAGCAACTGGTCAGGTTACTGAAATGAATATTACCATGGATGCCGGCCAGGTTACTACGATTACAGGAACGGTTACAGATGCCAACACGGGCTCCCCAATTCCCGGAGTTGATGTAACTTTAAATGGAGTGAGCGGATCGGTTATCGTTGTTACCAATGCTCTCGGGCAGTTCTCCAAAGATTGTCTGCCTGTTGGATCTTACACCGCTACTGCCGGGAAATGGGGATATTTGGTCGGAACAGTGACTGTTTCACTGGGTAATCCCGTTAACCTGCAATTGACACCCGGATATTATGATGATTTTGCGACTGATCTTGGATGGACCACCTCAGGAACAGCTTCCGCTGGCGACTGGGTAATTGGCGAACCGGAAGGCACCTTTGTGCAAAATAATCTGTGTAACCCTGAATTTGACGTCGATCAGGATAATAATGATCAGTGTTATATGACCGCAAATGGAGGTGGTTCGGCTGGAGAAAATGATGTGGATAATGGGTTTGTGTCGGTGATTACTCCGGTAATGAAACTTGCAGGCTACTCAGACGCCGTAATGAGCTTTTATTACTGGTTTTTCAACGTAACTACCCTGGGTAATGCAGCCAATGATCGAATGGAAGTGAATATTTTGAAAGGCAATCAAACCATCAATGTACTCACTTTGGATCCAACAGATTCTCAAAGCGCCTGGCAATTCTCCGGAGATATCCACCTGAAAGATTATGCCGCACCACTAACGGATAATATCCGGGTAGAATTTAAAGTTCAGGATATTAGCCCGGGTAACTGGCTGGAAGGAGCGCTGGATATCTTCAAGGTGACTCCGGTTACTGTAGGCGTTCAAAATCCATTGGATAAATCGGCCCTGCTGATGGTTAGTCCAAATCCAACAACGGATAATTTCAACATACAATTCACATGGGAGCAGGCTGTTGAACTGCCAGTGCTGGAAGTGCGCAATTTACTGGGACAATTAGTCTATCAGGCATCTATGAATGCAAATTCCGGAGTGGCAGCCTTTGGTCAATCCTTCGCGCCAGGAGTTTATGTAGCATCATTCACCAGTGGAGGGCTCCGGACTCAATCACTGAAACTGATCAAACAATAAACATCTTACAGATCAGGATACAAAAAAAGAGGGTATCTCAAAAGTAATTTTTACCGCAGAGAGGCGCAGAGGTATAAATAGTTGATTTTCAACTTCTCTGTACCTCTCCGTCTCTGCGGTATAAATTACTTTTGAGACACCCTCTTTTTTTTCGGACCGCAAGCCTGATCAAATAATGGGATTAGCCCTTTTTCCGCAAGACAACACCTTTGCCAACACTACCGGAACCCCAGGAAAATAACAGTCTGTCTAAAGCCAGAATACCATCGGTAACAAAAACCAGCCATGGCTCTTTTGTAGAGGCCGGTCTGATTTTTACCCCGCCAGCGGTGTCAGTGGTCACATTCCGCGCATTTTTTTTGAAGATACTTTGCACAATACCGGTCCAGTATACTTCCAGCAATCCAACCAGGTATCGGCTAAGTCCCTGATATTCCACAATTTCAAATCCGGCTTTGTCGGCCCACTCTTTGAAATCAATGGAGCCAATCAGATAATCGTGTCCAAAAGCATAGGCTCCCTGGGAGATGATAAATTCTTTGTCGCCAGGCTTTCTGAACCATTGTTGCCAAAGGCGATTTACCGGATCATAGGTAAAAGGGAATTCCCGACTTGGAAAGGTCATAAAAGCAAGACCGCCTGGTTTTAATACCCTCGCCATCTCCTGAATCATTTTTTCCGGTTGGCCTACATGTTCAATTACTTCACATGAAACAATTAAGTCGAAGGATTGATCCGGGTAACTTAAGGCCAGGGCATTATTCACTTCATACCGTAAATTGGATACATCGGAGTTCAAGTGTTGAGCATGGGCTAAATCCTCCTCATTTACATCACATCCAATCAGCGACTTACAATAGGCAGCTACCATTCGATCATAATCGCCTTCGCCGGTACCCAGATTCAGGCCGAGGATTTCTGATTGGCCTGTTGAGGGTAGATATTGCTGCAATCGCTTCCGAATAAACAGGTAGCGGTTCCGGAAAGTGGGGAACAAAAATTTGAAATTCATGATATTATTAGGATACTATTTACAAGGCCACACATAATCTGATAAAGGCCAGGTTTTACCCCGAAAAGAGAAATGCCACCATTCGGTCCGAATGCCCTTGAATCCTACTTCTTCTAATGCATCCTGCAGTATTTTTCTGTTTTCCAGGACTGTCTTAGGTAGTTTGACATTGTCTGTATGCGCCTCAGTACCAAAAA
>DLXL01000549.1 GCA_003448025.1 Saprospirales bacterium
TAGGGGATCAAATTCCAAGCCAGTTTTTATTTTTCATGATTTTATAAACAGAAAGACCTTTAAAATGGTTTAGAACAGAAATATCACCCTATGAATTTTAATATCCCGGATACCGACCAAAAACGCGTGGTGGTTATAGGAGGAGGGTTTGCAGGACTGACAGTAGCCCGCCAATTGGCATCAAATAAAGCTTTCCAGATTGTTCTGATCGACAAAAACAACTACCATCAGTTTCAGCCACTTTTTTATCAGGTGGCTATGGCGGGTTTAGAACCATCCAGTATTGTTTTTCCCTTCAGGAAGGTCTTTCAAAATCAAAAAAATGTGTTTGTCCGTCTGGCCAAAGTGCAGGCAGTCCGGCCTGAAGCACATGAAATTGACACGGAGATTGGGGTGCTACGGTATGATTATCTGGTACTTGCGATGGGAGCAGACACCAATTGGTTTGGAAATGAGGAGTTGAAAGCCAATGCCATTCCCATGAAATCAGTTAGTGAGGCACTTTATCTTCGGAATGCTATTTTTGAAGATTATGAACGGGCTGTTACAGCTGATGATTATGCGGACAGGCAGCGATATCTGGATATTGTGGTTGTAGGCGGCGGAGCAACCGGCGTAGAGGTAGCCGGGGCGCTGGCTGAAATGAAACGACACATCATTGGCAAAGACTATCAGGATTTGAATCGGGATGAAATCCAGATCCATTTAATTCATGGCGCCTCAAGGGTTTTGAACGCAATGTCGGAGGAAGCATCTGCCCAATCAGAAAAATTTCTGAGGGATCTTGGTGTGGAACTTTGGTTGGATAAAGTAGTAAAGGCTTATGATGGCAAGACAGTAGTTATGGATGACGGTTCCACCATTCGGGCAGATAAGGTTATTTGGGCTGCGGGTATTATAGGAAACAAATTAGAGGGGATCCCGGCAACATCCATGTCACGTGGAAATCGCATCATCTGCAATGAGTTCAATGAAGTGGCCGGCCTGTCGGATGTCTATGCCCTGGGTGATATTGCGTTTCAAACACATGAGCCCGCGTGGCCAAATGGTCATCCCCAGGTTGCACAGCCAGCCATGCAGCAAGGAAAACTCCTGGCTCAAAACCTAATCCGAAAGCACAAAGGAAGTACTATGCTACCCTTCCGTTACAAGGACCTGGGTAGTATGGCCACTATTGGTCGGCACCGTGCGGTGGCTGATCTTCCTTATTGGAAAACGCAGGGCTTTTTAGCCTGGGGCATGTGGATGTTTATTCACCTGCTGTACATACTGGGAACCAAGAACAAGGTTTTTGTATTCCTGAACTGGGTTTGGAACTACCTGACCTATGATCAGAGTTTACGACTGGTAATCAAGCCCTGGCGCAAGTCGGCATAAACTATTCTCCACGGATCAGTTCGATATATCCCTGAAGTAAATCGGGTCGGAGTAGAATGCCTCCTACCCGCCATTCATATACTTTACAGACATAAAAGTAGGTGCCTTCAGCGAGCTCCTTTCCGTTTTCATTCGTGCCGTTCCAGTTAATTTCAGGTTGTGTGGTCTGAAAAACCAGATTGCCCCAACGATTAAAAACCTGTAATTCAATACTGGCAATAAACCGCCAGCCAGGAAAAGGAGTGTACAAGTCATTGGCTCCGTCACCATTGGGTGTGAATGCATTGGGCAGAACATAATTCGGACAGTTGTCTACACAAACCAGATTGCTCAAAGCGCTTTCATTTCCAACAGAATCCAGGGCTGATACTGCATAGCAGCCGGCCAATTGATCGGGTAAACTATGGGTAAACGTTGTGTTGCCAACTCCATCCTGATCAATAATCAGGGTAAGCGGATCTCCTTCCAAAGGAGCATACCATATCTTGTAGCCAACGGCATCGTCGGTGCCCCCGCAGGTAGTATTAGGGTTTGTCCAGGATAATTGATTCAGGAAAGGTGGACCAGGATCGGCCTGATTTGGATCATCACAAAGGTTACTTACAGCCAATGTGGGCGCACAGGGAGGTACGGTATCAATAGGAACACCACAAATTTCCTGTGATTTATTCAACAGCGGATTGAGTAATCCACTGATACTGTAAGTGCCTTCACTTTCCACATAGTAACAATACTCCTCACCATTAATCAAGCCGCGGTCTTCAAATTGTTTGGAAGATGAGCTTCCTATGGAATCAAACTGTCCGGTTTGGTTATTTTTTCGGAAAATCCGGTAGTTATAATTATTCCAGGGTACCTGGTGCTCCCAACTAAGGATGTTGGTTTGATCTGTTGAAACAATAGAAAGGAATACGGAAGATGCGGCTCTGGTATTTCCCAGCAAAACATTTCCTTTTACATAAAAATCTACCTGATAGCGGTGAGGCCCTAAAACGGTGTTCAGAGGTTCATCAAAGGCAAAAATGGTATCGTTGGCCTGCCAGAATTCGGTGGCTGAAAAGGAAGCGCCCGGAACATCCGTGAAGGTGCCTCCGCTGAAACCATCGGCCCTGCGCAGCTGATAACGATAGGGCCCGTGATTAATAATGGTATCCAGATCTTCGGCTACCGGCTTGGACCAGGCTATGTACATACGGCCGTTTGACGGATCAGTGGCTTCTACCGACACATTGGTCATTAATGGCAGATCACGTGGCAATTGGGCGCAGACCTCTTCAGAAGCAAGGCTTTCAACCACGTTGTACGGATAACCACCAATGGACGTTCGTGCAAATTTGGCCAGTACCCGGTAACAATAAGTACGGCCACGCTCTACCTGCGTATCCTGATAATAATATCTGTTATCCTTCGTGGCTCTTGTAACCGCAATAAGCTGCGTATAACCTTTGCCGGCCAGCCCGGGCTCGCAGGTATCTGGTACAAATGGATTGCTGCCTTCCCTGCGCCATACGGAAAAGCCAAGGAAATAATTTTCCGCAGCATCTTCACAGATATAAGGTTTTTCCCAACTTATTTCGATGTTGCCCTGAGAGGCATCGGCTTGTAAATCCTCAGGAGCCGGCCCTACCACCTTGATCGAAACCGTATACAAATCTGCCAACTGGGGGGTGGTTAGGGTATCTGTTGCTTTAAATACTACGGTATATGGCTGGTTGGAGATATGTTCACAGGCAGTTTTCCAATGAAACTTTCCGGTAACGGGCGATTTTAACCAGCCCAGGTTGCCGGTAAAGGTAGCCGGGCTGTATTGGGAAGTAAGTGGAGCGCCAAGTGCGGAAAGCCGAACCAGATCAGTCGTATCTATATCAGTTCCTGTTACGGTAAAGTCGATTTCCTGGCCGGCAACCACACAAATTTTATCTACAGCCTCTACTTCAGGAGGGTTGTTATTACATGCTGATACAAAAATCTGCATGTCGCGAATGGTACGGTCAATGATTTTCCCCTTCCGCCAGGAAATGATGACGAAAGCTATGTTATATACACCGGGTATTTTCGGCGATTTCCAGAGGATATCACCGGTAATCGGGTTTAAACTGAACACGTTGTCGAGGCCAAACCCGATTTCATTGGGGAAGGAATAATTGGGCACCTCTGCATTAGCGCCCTGGAGCGGAACGATCAGTTCGTAAGATAAACTATCCCCATCCGGGTCTGAGGCATTTGGGTTATGTTTATATGGCTTTCCTACACAGGCATTATCTATTGGTGGCTGCAGCAGGTATGGCGTGGTATTCATACCTCCGAACTGCGCATCCTGGAAAGTATAGGTTGTTTGGATGTGGAACGGCACATTGTCAGACGCCGGCGGATTTACATTGATGATTCCTCCAATCCTGTTTTGGTCGGTCATGCCTATTGTATAGGTACTAGGCCCTGCATAGGTATGTTCCGCTACATAGGTATTGTATTTAATATCATTGGCAAGAGGCACACCCTGTCCCAGACCATTTTTTCGGGGCACTTTCTGAATTACGCCATCGCCCCAGTTGATTTCAAGCGTGTCACGATCAGCATTTACGCTACTGGTTTTGGTCCAGGTAATGATGGTAGCCCGTATGGTAAGTGGTCCAATTTGTTCAATATGGATTTCCCCGGCCCGATTGTGGGTAGCGAACAAGGCAACCGGAAAGGTCAGGATGGCTAAAATCGGCAGGATTAGTCTTTGTTTCATGGGTGGACGGTTTACAGTAGAAGATGCGAAATACAAGAGTACAAAAATATTCTTTAGGCTGCCTGAAGAACATGGTCAAAT
>DLXL01000344.1:0-3263 GCA_003448025.1 Saprospirales bacterium
GTGCCAGTCACCCCGACAGTATAAACTCCGCACCTCGGCGGTAAAAACTTACTTCTTTAACCACTGATCCAGCCAACCCAAAAACTCTTTCTGCCAAACCATGGAGTTTTGTGGTTTGCTCATCCAGTGGCCCTCATCCGGGAAACTCAGGAATCTGGAAGGGATGCCGCGCAACTGGGCGGCCTGGAATGCCTGCATGCCTTCGCCAAAGGGCACCCGGAAATCCAGTTCATTATGGATGACCAAAATGGGGGTATCCCAGTTTTGTACGTATTTATGCGGACTGTCCTGCACATACATGCGTGGGGTGTTTTTTTCCCAATAAGCGCCTTCAAAGTCATGATTCGGAAACCAAACCTCCTCGGTGGTGCCGTAAAAACTCTCCAGATTGAACAAACCGCAGTGAGAAATGAAAGCTTTGAACCGTTTGTTGTGGTTGCCAGCCAGCCAGTACACCGCATATCCGCCGAAACTTGCACCCACCGCGCCCATACGCGAAGCATCCACAAAGGGCTCCCTGGCGGCTGCATCGGTAGCCGACAAGTAATCTTTCATGGCATCTCCCCAGCGCCCGGTGATAGCATCGTTCCAGGCAGCGCCTGAGCCAGGCATGCCCCGGCGGCAAGGCGCTACCACCACATAACCCTGAGCAGCCATCAGAGCCAGGTTCCAGCGGTAAGAGAAGAATTGGGAAAGCGCAGATTGTGGTCCGCCCTGGCAGTATACCAGCGCCGGATACTTCTTGTTTGGATCAAAATTGGGCGGCAATACCATCCAAACGTTCATGTCCTTGCCGTCGAAGGTTTTCACCTGGCGACGCTCCACTTTGGGTTGAGCCAGATTTTTCCAGATTTCGTCTGTCACAAAGGTGCGCTGTGAAGCCACGCCAGTTTGCATGTTTACGGTATACACCTCGGCCGGATTGACCATGGAAATTCGTGTGGTAACAAACTGATTGCCTGCCAGCTTCAAGGCTGTGTAATCGTGCGTACCGGTAGTAATGCGGCGAATCTTTTTATCAGCCAGCGTAATTTGATAAATCTGGTGGGTAAAATCCTCGGCACTGATGAAGTACACCGATTTGCCATCTGGAGCCCAAACAGGGTTGTTGGCTTCGTAAGCCCAGCCCATGGTGAGTTCTTCCCGCTGCTGGGTGCGGGTGTCGAGCAACATCAAACGCGGACGATCAGCTTCATAACCGGCAGTGGCCAGTGAGGTCCAAAGCAGGTAATGTCCATCGGGTGAAAACTGAGGGTCGCGATCATATCCGCGTAAATCCTCTGTAAAATTGAGGGTTCTGCCGGAAGAAAGTTCATAGGCGTATAAATCAGAATTGGTGCTTACCGCTTCTGCTGTACCGTTGAGTTTCCGACAGGTGTACACAATGAAGCGGCTATCCGGACTCCAGGTAATTTGCTCCATGCCGCCATCCGGTGTGTGTTGGGTGGCGAATCGCTCGTTGTGGATATTTTTAGGCTCACTTTTGAACTGCCCGTTGGTGTATTCCACAAAAAACACGTTGGAATACGCGTAATCATGCCAGCTTTTCCAGTGGCGATAAAAGAGTCCATCGGTAATTTTAGCTGAGTTTTTAGGCAGATCCGGGTACAGTTCTGCAGGCGTTTTATCCAGTTTTACATCCTTGCAAAACAGCACTTTCCGGCCATCCGGAGAATAGTGGAATCCGTTGATTTCCAGATCACTCACCCGTTTGGGCGCGTCGTTGCCGCTCAGGGTGGTTTCGTGCAACTGACCATCCATCAGGAAGCCCAGTTTCTTCCCTTCCGGATGAAACTCGGCATCGGAGCAGGTTTTTTCAAAATCTGTGAGCCGGCGGGTTTCACCGGAACCCAGGTTGAGCGCATACAAAACCCGGGTTCCTTTATTGGCTGCAACATCGTAGCGCTGCACGCCATAAACGACCCATTGTCCATCGGGAGAAACACATTCCAGTCCCACCCGACCCAGTTGCCAGAGCAGATCGGGTGTGAGCACCGCTTTTTGGGCACTGATATTTATAGCCATTATAGAGGAGAAGCTAACGAGTAAAAGAAGTTGTTTGAGCATACTTGGTGGTGTTTGTGATAAGGTCAGGACCGAAATGAATGAACATTCACGAGGGAGCCATTACTTTTAGCCCGCAAAATTCATTTTTTCACATTCAATGTGCGCGATTTAAGATGAAAAAATACCTGACGGAGTTCATCGGCACCTTTTTTCTTGTCCTTACTGCGGTATTGGTCAATCAACAACCCGGAATTATACCTATGGCCCCTTGGGCAATAGCAGGGGTATATATGGGGATGGTGCTTGCCGGCGGCGGACTTTCCGGGGCTCATTACAACCCGGTGTTAACGTTGGTTGGTCTGATGAATAGAAAACTAAGCAGGACGGATACCCTTTACTATTTAGTTGCCCAATTAATAGCTGCCACTATGGCTGCATCCATTGGGGTGTTTCTTCATGAATGTGGTGGCGGAACCAGCATCATTACCCGGATTCAGGAACAATCCCTGTGTGTAGTGATGGCTGAGTTTTTTGGCACTTTTGCACTGACTTATACGCTGATGCATGTGGCTTTTGTACCCTCTGCTGAAGGGAGTCTGCAGCATGGAATTACGGCTGCTTTTTTATTGGTGGCACTATCCTACACGTTCGGTCGACTATCCGGAGGATTTTTCAATCCCGCACTTGCCTTTGGCGCCAGCGTTGCCGGGATGATTGCCTGGGAGGATCTCTGGGGGTATGTACTGGGGCCTGGTCTTGGTGCAGCGGCCGGAGCTACCGTTTATCAGTTGATTAATACCCCGGATGATGGGTATTAACTAAGTACCATTTCCAGATCAGCGCGATTGAGTGTAGGAAATTCTGAATCTGCTGTAAATAACTCCCGCCCCAGTTTTCGCTTTTGTTCCTGCAAAAGCAGGATTTTTTCTTCCACCGTATCCCTGGCAATAAACCGCATGGCTGTCACCGGATGCTCCTGCCCAATACGATGTGCGCGTGCAATAGCCTGGTCTTCCCGTGCCGGGTTCCACCAGGGATCCAAAATAAACACATAATCAGCCGCTGTAAGGTTTAAGCCTACTCCGCCGGCGCCCAGGGTCATCAGGAATGCCTGTACGCCCGGATCGGTTTGGAAGCGATTCACCGCTTTAGCCCGGTCGGGCATGGCAGTTTCGCCGGTGAGCCACACATATGCGCTGCCTTCCGCTTCCAATAGCCGCTTGAAAATTTGTAGATGTTGCTCAAAAGCGCTGAAT
>DLXL01000344.1:3387-5395 GCA_003448025.1 Saprospirales bacterium
ATTTGTAGATGTTGCTCAATAGCGCTGAAAAACAGCACTTTGTGCCCGGCGCGGCGTACCTGATCCCATTGAGCCATCACATCGGTGGTTTTACCGCTATGGCCTTCATACTGATCATCGGCCAGGAGTGGGTGACATGCCAGTTGACGCAAACGCATCAATGCCTGCAGGGCCTGCAGCCTGGTTTTAGGATCATCAAACAAGGCCAGAATCTGGTTGCGCATGGCAGATTTTACTTCATCATATCGTTTGCGCTGCTGCTCCTCCATTTCGCAGTAAAATACCTGATTGCTCAAAGGTGGCAGGTCCGGGGCAACTTCCTCCTTGGTTCGGCGCATAAAAAACGGCTGTACCCGCTTGAACAGTCGGGCTTTGGCCTGCTCGTCGTTCTGTTTTTCAATGGGAATCTGAAACTGCTCCCTGAATTCGGCATAAGTACCCAGGGTAGCCGGATTGATAAATTCCATTTGGGTCCACAAATCCGCCAGGGAGTTTTCAATAGGCGTTCCCGATAGCGAAATCTTGTGTTTTCCGTGCAAACCGCGTACCACCCTGGATATGTCGGACTCCCGGTTTTTGATCTGCTGACTCTCATCCAGGATGATAAACTGCCAATCCACTTTTTCGAGCAAACTCAAATCCTGCCGGGCGGTGTGGTAGGTGGTCAATACCACGTCGTGTGTGTTCAGAGTGGCTAATTGCTTTTGTCTGCCCGCGCCCACATGTGCGTACACGAACAAGCCAGGCGCAAAATGGGCCAGTTCCCGTTGCCAGTTAAATACCAGGGATGCCGGCAAGATAACCAGCGCACCCAGTGGCTTCAGGGCTTCCCGGTGGGCTGCAAACAGGTCTAATTGCCCTAGCGACGTGCTTTGATTGGCAGCAGCCTGGTTGTTTAGATGTTGCTTGGCCCATACCAGGGTGGCAATGGTTTGCAGGGTTTTACCCAGGCCCATATCGTCGGCCAAACAAGCGCCAAGACTGTGCTGACAGTGCCCGATCAACCATTTGACTCCGGTTAATTGATACGGCCGCAGGGAGGCATTGAGTTCTTCTGTTTGTTCGTAAACCACTTTGTCCGGGTCAATTACCGGTAGTTCCACATCAGCGCCTTCCAAAGCCATACCTTCCAGCAGGGTATACAACGCTTTGGGCAATCGGAGGTTTTCTCCTTTTTCCTGCAGGGAAAGCGCCAGATCGGTGTACTGGGTAAACCATTCTTCAGGTATCAGGAACCAGGTGCCGTCAGGTAATGGGAAATGGGGATCCCGTTTTTTGAGGAAGGGCAGCAGACTGCGGAATGGGAAGGTGTGGTCTCCAACCTGTAGCTGACCGTTTACATCAAACCAATCGACTTTGGCCTGAGAATGTACTTCCAGATGACCTGTAAACAAACTCATAGTTTTCCCATCTACTTGCGGTAATGTCACCTGAATGCCCGCCTGAGCCAATTCCATTTGGTGTTGTCCAAGCCAGCGGATGGCCTGTTCGAGGGTGGTTGCTGGTCCGGGCGACCACAATGCGCCGGATTCCGACAACTTCAGATCCCGAAGGGTTTGGATGCGTGTTGCTTCCATAGCCTGGTTCCTGCAAATCAAGTGAACTGTTACTTCTGCTTCCGGATCGGAGGGTACATCCAGGCTGGTAACCCGGTCGCGGCGCTCGCCAAAGGAGAACAAGGCGCCTTCGTACTGAAAAACCGGTTTGAAGTACCAGTGTTGTTCCAGAATGTTTTCCACAGGCTCCAACAGGGTATTCAGCAGTTGCTCTGCCTTTTGTACCCTGAATCCATCGGCTTCCACCCGACTTCTGCGGATGCTTTTGGTAATGAACTGCTGGAAATAAGTACGGGCTTTATCGGCCGGAATCAGGATGGCGTCTTTTTGCCGGAAAGGCTTGACCATGTTCCCGTTGATGCCGGCTATCCGGTGGAGGGTGTGGCCGTCCAGAATCCAGGCCGGATCCGTATTGGTGAGTGGATTGAGGTCGTGTTCAGCAATAGCCCATC
>DLXL01000344.1:5508-9148 GCA_003448025.1 Saprospirales bacterium
GTGGCCGTCCAGGATCCAGGCGGGATCTGTATTGGTGAGCGGATGGACGTCGTGTTCGGAAATGATCCACTGATGGGTTTCAGTACCCAGTTTAAGCCGGTATTCAATGCTGGAATCTTCATTTTTGCGAAAATACAGGTAAGGCATGAGTTCCTGTTCAGGGAATTCCAGCAATACGTCTTTAACCAGGGTTTTGCGCTCGGCATCCAGTGTGAGGGGGAGCTTATGCTGCACTACTTCTGTTAAAAACTGGTCCAGTTTGCTGAAAATGTATTTTTCCACCACTGGCCGGATGTTGTTGTCGGCCAATAAATGGGGCAGGTATGACCAGGTTTTGGCTTTGGGTTGTTTGTATTTGGCCTCCAGCGCTTTTGGCTGCAGGGTTTCAATCAGATCAAAAAGACGGAATTCAACCTCGGAGGGATTGAGCTGATAGGCGCCTACCGTAGCCGGTGTAGCACGTTGTACGATGTGCGACAACTGGCCATCTTTGCTGCGTTGTACCACATTTGCTGAGGGAAGAAATAGGGTAGGGGTGGCCGGATAGAGGTTAAAAACAATCTGAAAAGTCATGCGGCAAAGGTAGGGAGGCAAGTCGCTCCCCAATGCGCCTGATCTTCTCAAAATCTACACCCCCATCTGTTTCAATCCCGGAAGCAATATCCACACCAATACAATTCGGGTATTGGGTGGCAAGATCCAGGTTGTCTTCATGCAATCCGCCTGCCAGCAAAAAAGGGTAGGGGAACTGTGCCGGCAAATCACTCTGAATGCGTGTTCCGGCGCCTGGTGTGGCGCTATCCAGGATAAAACAATCTACCTCTGCAGCATAGGGCTCTACCCATGTTTCCAGAATGCTTTCGGGTGTTTGCTCCGGCGGGGGTTTGATGGCCATCAAAACCCGTGGTTTTAGTTGTCTAACGCTTTCTGGGGGTAGGTCTCCTGCATACAATTGGATGGTTTTAAAAGGGAAACGGGCCAATATTGACGCTATTTCTTCAAAGGTGTTTTGGTAAAAAACGGCCACCAGCCTGCTGAAATCCACCGGGTTCATGGCTGCGAATGCCTCCGGACTAAGCCTGCGCTTGCTCCGGGGTGAAAAATTAATGCCCAGCCAGTCGGCAGAACGGTTTGCCAGCAAGGGCTTTGTGCGGATACCGCAGGCTTTGAATAACCATTTGCCTTCGTGTTGAAAATGTTCCGTGAACGACTCAGCAAGGGCTGTACCTGGCTTCATCAACCCGGTTCCGATCAAAAATCCGTCGGCCCGACGAACCATTTGAAAATGCCGGTGGTCCAGCACACCTGATTCTGCCATGATGTACCTGCCATCGGCTTGATCCATCAGGGTGTTTACCCGGTTCAGCGCGGTGCGGAAGGTTTTCAGGTCGCGGTTGTTTACCCCCAGCACGGGAAAGGGTATATGTTGAATCTGGGCCAGTTCCTCCGCATCATGTACTTCTACCAAGACTCCCAGACCAATGGATTCAGCCGTTAACCGCAGCGATTCCAGGGTTTCTGGAGAAAGAATGGCGGCTATAAGCAAGATCAGATCTGCGCCAGCCAGCCTGGCCAGGTAAATCTGCAATGGATCCAGAATGAACTCCTTCTGCAGCAGCAGTGGCGGATGAGGAATGGTATCCAGTACGGCCCTGGCCGCTTTTAAATCTTCGTAGCTTCCACCAAAGTAGGGGCCATCCGTCAAAACGGAGATGGCCGAAGCACCTGCCGCGGCATAGGCCCGGATTTGCGCAGGCAGGTCGGCATGTTGCTGAATCCAACCTTCAGAAGGGCTTTTGCGTTTGAATTCAGCGATGAAAAAAGGTTGCCCCGTAGCCTGTGCCTGTGCGAGGCGCTGGTAAAATTCCGGCGTAGATTTCTGTTCCGGCTGGCAGGCTATACGCAAGGTGTCCAACTGGTATTGTGCATACCATTGGATCATTTCCTTGCGTTTGGAAGCTACAATTTGATCCAGGATGCTCATAACTCGGCAGGAATGCGGGAGGCCGTCAGTGCCGCCTGGTATTGATGAAGCGTGTTTTGCATGACGCCTTCCTGAATCAGGGTTGCCATTTTTTGGTATGCATCGGTAAGCGGTATGTCCTCTACAAATCGGGTATATATAAAGGCCGCGTTTGCGGCTATTAGTTTGAAATGCTCAGAAGAGGGTTTACCGGCAATGATTTCCTGCGCTATTTGCAGGCAGGCAGCCGGGTTAGCAGCGCTCAACGCTTCAAAAGGAATGGGTTCCAGTCCAAAATCTTGCGGTTGTAGTAGGTAATCGGTTTTTACACCATCCCGATATTCCAGTACACGGGTTGGGCCACTGAGGGAAATTTCATCCAGACCATCTTCTGCCCGCACCACGATGAGGTGTTTTTTGCCCATTCGGATGCCAGTTTCAAAAATAACCTCCATCAGATCGGCGAAGGCAGTGCCAATGAACTGTCGCTCAGGCAGATAAGGGTTGATTAGTGGTCCCAGGGCATTAAAAACGGTGGGTACCCCGATTTTGCTTCGAATAGCAGCAAAGTGCCGGAATAGTGGGTGAATATCTGGGGCAAACACAAAGGCCAGTCTGGCTTTTTCAAGGGTTCGGGCTGCCTGTTGCGGATCGAAGGATGCTGGAACGCCCAGTTGTTCCAGCAGGTTGAAGCTGCCATACCGGCCCGCTGCAGCTTTGTTGCCATGCTTGGCAATGGGCAGCCCGGTATGGGCCAGGAGCAAACTCACGAGCGTGGAAGTGTTGATGCGTGGAAGGCCGGAACCGCCGGTGCCGCAGAGGTCGATGAGCGAGTGATTATAAAAATGGGTAAGTGGGGCTACAGACTGGAACTCCATCAATATTTGAATAAAACTGGCGAGCTCCGGGGCGTTTCGGAGTCGGTGACTGAGGGAAACCAGGAGGATTTGTTTTTGGTCTTCGGATAACTGCTCATCGGCAATAGCCTTTAGGAATGCCCGGAGCATTTCTGGCGATATTGGGCTGCCTGATTGCAGGATTTGGGAAAATTCGTGGTAAATCCGGTTGCCAGAGGCCATTTTTCCTTCCACTACATTGCGCAGCATGCGCATTCCGGCCTGATTTTTCATAGACAGCACCGATTCCGGGTGGAATTGAATGCCTTCAATGGGCAGGCGTTTATGTCTGATGCCCATAATGACTCCATCACCGGAACGAGCGGTTACTTCCAATTCTGAAGGGATGATATCGCCGGCCCAGGAATGATACCGTGCTACTTCACAGCCTTGTTCAATACCTGAAAAAATGCCCCGGCCATCATGCTCAATCGTTACCGCCTTGCCATGAACAGGTGCGATGTTGGCCAGGCTGCCGCCAAAAAACTCAATCAGGGCCTGATGTCCCAGACATACCCCTAAAATGGGCTTTTCCCGATAAAATTTTTGGATAATGGCCATCATGTTCCCTGCTTGACTCGGTACGGAGGGACCTGGAGACAACACCAGCATATCAAATGGTGTTTGTGCGAGCGTCTCCGGCTCCACTGTATTACGGAACACTTTGACGTCACAACCCAACTGCCGGAAAAAATCCACCAGGTTGTAGGTAAAGGAGTCAAAGTTGTCGAGCATCAGGATGGTCATGGTGAAGTGATTGGGTGTTTGAGTGTTTGGGTGT
>DLXL01000036.1 GCA_003448025.1 Saprospirales bacterium
AAACCCATAAACCCCATAAACCCCATAAACCCGTACACCCATAAACCCCATAAACACTCAAACACACAAACACATGCACTAAACTACCTTCACCTTCGTTTTCCTTGCCTGCCTGAGCAGCACCATGTATGGCCAAAGCGGCCTGGCCACTTTTGACGATTCGTATATTCACGAAATCAGGGTGTATTTTCAGGAGCCTGATTTCTGGGAAATACTATCGGCCAATTATTTTCTGGAGATGGATAATGATCCAACTACATCCAACAGCTCCTTAAAAGCGGAGGTAATCATTGATGGTGAAGAGGTTACCGAGGTTGGTGTCCGCCAAAAGGGTTTTTTCTCCAACTGGGGCGCCGGTAATGCCCTGAAAAAACCCTTGAAGCTTGATTTTAACGAGTTCAATGAAGACGGGAAACATGACGGGTTAAAAAGTCTGAACCTCCAGAATGCCTTTAAAGACCCCTCCTTCATGCGTGATGTGCTGAGCTACCGAATCCTCCGCGATTTTGGCGTGGCTGCTCCCAGAACGGCATATGCCAAGGTGTTTTTGAACGATTCTTACTGGGGATTGTATGTGATGGTAGAATCCGTAAACAAAACTTTTTTAAAGGAGCATTTTGGCGATAACGACGGAAATCTCTACAAAGCGAACTGGACTTCCCTGCAATACCTGGGCGCCAATCAGGAGGCCTATAGTGAGGATTTTGAGTTAAAAACCAATGAAACGGAAAATGATTGGAGCCGGTTGATCAAGTTTCTGAAAGTGTTGAATCAAACACCAAACAATACATTTCGGGATTCTTTGTCGAAATACCTGGAACTGGAGAGTTATTTTAAAAGTCTGGCCGTTGACGTGACCATTCAAAACTGGGATTCACACTTTGATCACGGACGCAATTTTTATCTGTATGATAACCCCTCCGACGGTAAATTTCACTGGATCCCCTGGGATTATAACCTGGCTTTTGCCAGCGATTTTTCCATGTACGATATTGCCTTAACGGAGTTAAGAAGCCAACCTGATTACGATAAAGTATTGCCAAAGCGCACGCTTTCCAATACGCTTCTGAGAAAACAATACCTGGAAATTGCTTGTGCATTACACCAGGAGGTCTTTACAGAAGAACACCTTTTTCCCCTGATTGATGCATCCGAAATCCTGATTGAGGCAGATGTTTCGGCCGATCCCAACAAATTCTATGAAAATCCGGAGTTTTTTCACCAATCACTAGACCAGGGCTTTATGGTTACGCAGGTGGATTCTTTCCATTTTGTAGACTCAGTTTGGAACGGACAAATGTGGGTGGTTACGGATACCTTTTTTGTTTGGGAGTATACCGAGCAGTTTACAGGATTAAAAACCATGATTTCGGAAAGGCACTTCTCCATACAGGAAGAGTTGGCAAATAAATATCAAATTTCCTGTACGGTTTCTTCTGAAGAGCCGGAGCAAGCCCTGTTTACCATGGATATCTGGCCAAATCCGGCTTCCGAGCGCCTGCAGGTAAAATCCGGAATACCCAAACTACAATACTCCATTCATGATGCCAGAGGAAGGTTGCTGCTACGCGGATGCCCTGATGCTTCGGAGTTTTCCATACCTCTTGAATCGTTCCCGGATGGGATTTATTGGCTGGAGTGTAAGGGAGAAAATGGTCGTTATATGAAAAAATTTGCCATAAATAAGCCCAAAAATTAAGTTAAGTTTTCGGAAAATCTGGTCGGCTCTGCAGTGAATATGGCAGGGCCGACTTACTTTTGTGCTGTGAAATTTTAATCCCCTGGTTTACAGATTTTTCAGGACTGCTTGCCATCTTGATAACAAAATTGACCATGTTTAAACCTTTGGTTTTCAGCTAAGTTATAATTGGTTCAATTTTTGCCTTCGGAAGCCAAGAATATTTCCTGAGGGGATATTTCCCCATGGTTATCAGGATCGATACCGTTATGGTGCGATCTTTCTATGTTTATATCAGGGATTACGCCTTTTATTGCTTTAATCAATAGCTCATGAAAAAAGGATTTACAACCGTTTTTGGATCACTCCAAGGGTTTACACCACACTCACTGCTTTTCGCGCTTTTATTTTGCACCTCCGGCACCCTATCTGCTCAAACAGGTATTGCTTCTCAAGGCTTATGGCAGGAAGTCAAAGAATCAGATGTTGTTGCTGAAAGTACGGATCGTTTGATCGTTCCGTCCAGGTACCGGGTTTTGCGACTGGATTTGTCGGCCATAAAGAGCACCCTGGCTACTGCGCCTGCAGAAAACAATCAGGCGGGCTACAACAACGGCATTGAACTCCATTTTCCCATGGCAGATGGTACATTCAGCCGCTTCAGGGTTTGGTATGCGCCAATTATGGCGCCCGAGCTTGCCGCTAAATATCCCGATATCAAAACCTATGCGGGGTACAATCTGGATGATCCTGGCACTATTATCCGGCTGGATGTAACGCCGGCGGGCTTCCACGCCATGACTTATGGTGGAGGAGTTTCGGTGTTTATTGACCCCTATGCTAAAGGCAATACCAAGGATTACCTCTGTTATTTTAAACATGATTTTGTAAAAAAATCTTCTGACGTCATTTCCTGTTTGGTAGATAATGATTTCACCATAGACTTGAAAGACAAAGACAAGTCCGGTGGCCAGGAATTTGTGGGTGATTGTGGAATTCGCCATGAATATCGTCTGGCTGTGGCCGCCACGGGAGAATATACCGCATTTCATGGTGGCACGGTTGCGCTGGCCATGGGGGCTATCAATACCACTATGAACCGGGTGAACGGGGTGTATGAAATAGAGGCAGCGGTGCGCATGATCCTCGTAGGGAATAATGACCAAATTGTGTATGTAAATGCGGCAGCAGACCCATATACAAATGGAGATCCCAACCTGATGATAAATGAAAACCAGGTCAATGTTGATGCCGTAATTGGGAATGCCAATTATGATATCGGGCACGTATTTGGTACCGATTCCGGCGGTTTGGCCGGCCTTGGTGTGGTGTGTAGCAATGGAAATAAGGCTCGTGGGGTTACCGGTAGCGGAGCACCCATTGGTGATCCGTTCGACATTGATTATGTAGCCCATGAAATAGGTCACCAGTTCAACGCAAGGCACACACAGTACAATGACGGCTGTGACCGAAATAACGGAACGGCTATTGAACCCGGCAGTGCATCTACTATTATGGGCTATGCCGGCATTTGTGCGCCAGATATTCAACCCAACAGCCATGCTTACTTTAGTACGGCCAGTTTGTTTGAAATGCGGCCTTTTGTAGCTACAGGTGGCGGAAGTGGTTGTGACAACGCCATTGTAGTGGCTAATGTGAGCCCTACAGTTACAGCATTGGCCAATTATTCTATTCCTATTTCTACTCCGTTTGTTCAAACCGCTTCAGCAACAGACCCAAACGGGAGCCTGACTTATTGTTGGGAACAAATTGATGCCTGGGTAGCGCCGACCCAACCCATGCCCCCTGCAGCAAATAATCTGCATGGGCCCGTTTTCAGATCCTTGCTTCCAACTACCTCACCTACACGATATTTCCCAAATCGTACTGATCTCTTTAATAACGTGACACCCACCTGGGAGGTATTGCCATCCATCGGTCGTGCTATGAATTTCCGGGTAACTGTACGGGATAATTTTGCCACCGCAGGTTGTACAGGAGAAGCATCCAATACGGTAACCACGGTTGCTACGGCAGGTCCCTTCGTAGTGACTTCGCCCAATACAGCAGTCTCTTATGCTGTTGGATCCACGCAAACCGTGACCTGGAATGTAGCCAATACTACTGCGGCACCTGTTAGTTGTGCCAATGTAGATATTCTGTTTACTTCTGATGGTGGTGCAACATTTACAACCCTTCTGGCCAACACACCCAATGATGGCAGTCAGGCTGTAACCATGCCCAATACGCCTACCAAAACAGCGCGAATCGTTGTTAAATGTTCGGATAACATCTTTTTTGATGTATCGAACGTCAACTTCAAACTGGCAGGTCCGATAGTTATCAACGAGGTTGACTACGATCAACCCGGCGCAGATGCGGCTGAATTTATCGAATTAAAGAATATTTCAGCTAATCCGGTTAGCCTAAATGGCTGGTCGGTTGAATTGGTCAATGGCGCTAACGGAGGGGCCGTAATTTATTCAACTATTAACCTGCCCAACGTAAATCTGGCAGCAGGCGCTTACTATGTTATTTGTGCAAACAACGCCAATACCCCTAATTGTGATCTGGACGTAGCGCCTAATGCCGATTTAATCCAAAATGGTGCACCTGATGGTATCGGCCTCCGAAATGCCGGAGTTTTGGTGGATGCTGTCAGCTATGAGGGCAATACAGGCGCGCCATATACGGAGACTTCAGGGGTTGGGCTGGTTGACGGAGCCGGAGCTGCCAATCAGGGCATTTCCCGGTTCCCTGACGGAACTGATACGGACGTAAATAACGTGGACTTGTTAAGTAATGTGTGCATTTCGCCAGGCTTGCCTAACCTCAACACCACTGCAAACTGTGTTTTGCCATGCGACATTACAGCCATCAGTTTTTCCAATGTTGGCAGTTGCAATGACAATGGCACATCAGGAGACCCTTCAGACGATTATTTTACAGCGAATATCACGGTTACATTTGTAAACTCACCCGCTGCGGGCAATCTGACGCTCAGTGGAGATGTGCTGGCCGGAGGCGGAGCGCTTTCTGTTGCGGCTCCTTTTACCAGCCCAACTGTTTTCTCAGGCGTACGCCTGAAAGCGGATGGAACGGCAAGTGTGGTGACAGCATCTTTCAGTGCTGATCCTGGCTGTACATTCACAGAGAATAACGGACCAAATGTAACGAGCTGTTCCAATGCCATGTGTGATCTGACGAGCGCAGGCCTTAATGATGTCCATTGTGAAGATAATAATGAATCAGGTAATGACCCAAACGATGACTATATCTGGTTTCAACTGAATCCAACGGGTAATGATCTGGGTACGGGCTATAATGTTACCGTAAGTAGCGGTTCTGTGCTTTTGAACGGAACAGACCCCGCCAACAATGTTCCTTATGGTAACCCACAATTTTTCCGACTACAGGCTGGCTCAGCAGGCGGAGGCAATGTGACAATTTTCATAGCAGATGCTAATGATCCTGATTGTACCATTTCGGTTGAAATAGTTGACCCGGGAAGTTGCTCAGTACCTGAATGTTCCTTTGAAGTGGCTTGTCCACCCAACCCAAACATTGTCTACGACTGCAACACGCCTATTCCGGCGCCAATTAGCACCGAAGCAGATTTTGAGGCTTTGGGCGGCGACATTGACGGTACTTATTGCGGTACCCTGACGATTACTTCAGTTACCGATCTCATTGATAATTGCAATACTACGTCTATTACCAGAACGTATACGATTTTTGACGACTTAGACCCGGCAAATGGAATACCGGATCAGGGCGAAAACTCCTATATCTGCGAGATTACGTACACTTATGCGCCAGACAACACGGCGCCGACCTTTAACCCCAATCCACCCCTTCCGGGAAATATCACTATCGCCTGCACTGATCCGCTGCCGATGGCGCCTGTGCTGACGGGTACTGACAACTGCGACAACGGGCTGGTTCCGCCAGTCATTTTTATCAATGAATTTCACTACGACAATACGGGCGCTGATGTGGGCGAGTTTGTGGAAGTAGCAGGCACCGCAGGTATTAACCTGGCAGATTACCAAATCATATTGTACAATGGGAATGGAGGTGTGTTTTATGACACTGATGCCTTGGTTGGTGTCATAGATAATGAAGGCAATGGTTTTGGAGCAGTATCACTGGCTTATCCGGTTAATGGTATCCAAAACGGTGCTCCTGATGGGATTGCACTTTATCGCATTTCAACCAATCAGGTGATCCAATTTATCAGTTATGAAGGTGTTTTCCAGGCCACCAATGGCCCTGCTCAGGGAATGCTTTCTACGGATGTGGGCGTCCTTGAATTAGGAACTGAACCTGTAGGTCTTTCTTTGCAGTTAACCGGAACCGGTCAGGAGGCCGACGACTTCACTTGGGTTGGTCCAATAGCTCAGTCGCCGGGAACCTTGAATGCAGGTCAAACCATCAACCCGCTTCCGCCTTCAAATGAGGCAGAATTTATGCAGACAGAGACGCCTGGCCAATGTGCAGGCTCCCGTATCGTAACCCGTACCTGGACGCTGACAGATGCATGTAATAACCAAAACATACATACACAGGTTATCACGGTTACGGATATGGATATGCCGGTGTTAACACCACAACCAGCCAATATCTCCCTCTCCTGCAACGACCCGATTCCTCCGGTTCCAAACGTAATAGGCACAGATGCCTGCGACCCTGACGGTATCATCAATGGCCCGGTCTGGATCAATGAAATACACTACGACAACGCTGGAGCTGACGTCAATGAATTTATTGAAATCGCCGGACGTGCAGGCACGAACCTCGGTTCCGGTTACGAACTGTACCTGTATAATGGCAGTACAGGTATGATGGGCGGTACTTACGACAATATATCGCTTTCAGGAATCATTCCTGACCTGAACAATGGTTATGGCACGATTGCATTCTTTATTCCGGCTATTCAAAATGGTCCATCAGATGCCATTGCCTTTGTTAAAGGCGGAACGGTACTTCAATTCCTTAGCTACGAAGGTGTGATGACTGCTGTTGGCGGGCCGGCAAATGGATTGGTTTCAACGGATATTGGTGTAGCTGAGACAGGGAATGAGCCTGTTGGACAATCGCTGCGACTTTCCGGAAACGGCACGGTATATAATGACTTTGTTTGGAACGGGCCATCTGCGGCCAATCCGGCCACGCCTAATGGTGTAAATCAGGGCCAAACATTCCCGGTTCAACCACCTGTAGGGTTGCCTGTAACGTTTTCCCAGACTACCATGCCTGGTAATTGCGCACTCTCCCAGACCATCACACGCACCTGGTCAACTTCTGACGACTGCGGAAACACCGCAGTGCACACCCAAACGATCACGATATCTGATAATGCCGGACCGACCATCGTTTGTCGGAACATCAGTGTTAATCTGGATATTTTTGGCAACGTAGTGGTTACACAAGGGCAACTGATACAATCCCTTAGCGATAACTGTTCGCCCAATGGCAATATCACGGTAACTCCTGCCGGGCCGTTTGCCTTTACGTGCCTGCAACAGGGAACTACCCAAACAATCGTGCTTACGGCCACCGATCAATGCGGTAATACGTCGTCCTGCGCGGCTCAGGTAACCATCAATCCATTCGAGCGTTGCACGCCGAAAGTATTAATCACCGATCCTTGTGTTTGCAAAAACAACGCAACCACGCTCACGAACGGACAGTTTGGCGAAACCCTCAAAATTGAATCACTGGCCGGAAAAACCTGGACTGTGATTGCCAATACCGGTCTGTATCAGGCCAATAGTCCGGCGCCACCTTCTGCGCCAATACTCATTCCGGTAGGAACAGTATTGCAGGAAAATCCAGTTCCAAGCGGTGATTATTACCTCAATGGTGTGCACGTTGATGCCCTGGGATATTCTATTACTTTCCGCAGTGAACGTGGTGAGATCCTTACGATCGGCAATCAATGTGAATATCCCAACCCAAGCATTACCTCCGATCTTTCGGGTCCATTCTGCCTATTCTCCGATCCGGTAAATCTGACCGGAAATCCGGGCGATGCCAACATTATCAGTCAGGGCTTTACCGTGAATGGTGTTCCGGCTACCGTGTTTGATCCAGGTCAGGGTGTTGGTCAATATCAGATTGTTTACACGGTCAATGGTGGAACGCCGAAAGCCTTCGGGCCAAACGATCCGGGCTGTATTCAGTCCGTAAAACTGATTGTCAATGTACTGCCTACACCATCCAACCTAACCTGCAACAACCTGGTTACGGTTGCGCTGGATGATGAAACCTGCTCACAGGAATTGCTGCCGGATATGGCGCTTGAAGGCTCCTATAACTGCTTTGATGATTACATGGTAGAACTGGATGAAACCCTTCCATTTGGCAACGGTCCGTGGCTTCCCCCATTCCTGGATGCCGGAGACATTGGTAAAACATACCAGTTCCGGGTTACACACCTGGTCAGCGGTAATAAATGCTGGGGAACGGTAAAGGTGGAAGATAAACTGGCGCCAGTGATCGTTTGCGAGAACTTCTCTGTTCCATGCAATACACCTAATCTGACTCCGGATTATCTGTTTAACACGCTTGGTATTTTTGCTGCGAATCCAACAGTTACGGATTGTCAGAGTTTCACCTTGTCGTATATCGACACAGAATTGGCACAAAACTGCGCTTCCGGTTTAACCAAGGTTATTACCCGTAAATGGACGGCCAGAGACGCCAGCGGAAATACTTCTACCTGCGAACAAACCATTGGCCTGATTCGCCCAACCCTTGCGGATGTAACCACGCCTCCGGATTACGATGGTATTGATGCACCCGGATTTGCCTGCACCTCCAGCTATCCAACTCCGGAATGGATTGAAAACCAGGGCCTTCAAGGGTTCCCGTATGTATTCGGCCAACCCACAGGTTGCAACCTTAACTGGGAATATCACGACTTCCGCATAGAGGTGTGTGATGGTACTTATAAGATTCGTCGGGAATGGACCATTGTTGATTGGTGCATAGGTGATGGTATTATCTACAACCAGATCATTAAAGTAGAAGATAAACAAGGCCCGGAAATGATCTGCCCGGCAAACCTTACAGTATCTGTAAATCCGTTCAACTGTTGTGCGAACGTGGATCTGCCCAATATTGTGATCGCAGATGAATGCTCCCGTATCAACAATATTGGAGGTATGGTAACCACCTTTGATCCGGAAACCAATGCCCAAACGGGCATGTTCCTGATTGGAGGATCCTTGCAGGATTTCCCTGGTAATAACCATTGGGATCCTGATACGCTTGCTGCATTTGGAACCACTACCTGTCTGCCCGTTGGCAGCCAAATAGTAATGTATATGGCTGAAGACGATTGTGGCAATGCTACTACCTGCACGTTCCGACTGACTATTCGGGATCTTGTTCCTCCGGTGGCCTCCTGCGATCAAACCACTACCGTGGCCATTGGTACGGATGATCCGCTGGATTGTTATGGACCGGCAGGTCTTAATGGACAGCCGGCGGCCCTGGATGCCTGCTCTTTTGGAGGGGTTACCTGGGTAAAAGCATCCACATTCAATGATGGTTCCTACGATCAGTGTAACAATCTGAAACTGACCATCCGCCGAATGACGCCATATTCAGATTGCATCGAAAATCTGAATGCCAACCGCGGTACTTTACCATGTGATGCGCCGAATCAAAGTTTTCCAACAGAACGCGACCTGGCTATTACAGAGCAGGACTCCATCAAATTCTACTGCTGTGAGGTAGGCACTACGCAAACCATCATACTTGCAGCTTATCAGGTAGACCTCAACGGTAATATTATGATAGGCCTGGATGGATCACCTATCAAAAACGAGTGCATGATTCAGGTGGAAGTACAGGATAAACTGAAGCCTTCCTGTGTTCCTCCTTCTAACGTATCTGTAGATTGTGAAAGCTTTGATCCAAGTCTTTGGACCTATGGAAAAGCACAGGTAGCAGATAACTGCTGTCTGGATACATCTAAGGAGTATCAGGGTCAGTGCGGGTTAACTCATTCAGCCAACTACGCGCTGTTTGATACGGTTTGTAACAAGGGTACTATCACCCGGACTTTCCGGTCATTCGACTGTTATGGCCAAAGCAGTCAGTGTACTCAGCGCGTATTTGTTAGCTATAATCAGGATTATTTCCTGCGTTTCCCGCACGATGCCATTGTTACAGCCTGCAATGACTCTGCCCGCTATGATGAACCCAAATTCTATGGCGAGGATTGTGAGTTGTTGGGCTTTTCCTATGAAGACGAGATTTTTGACGTGGTTCCGGATGCCTGCTTTAAGATTGAACGTACCTGGACCATCATTAACTGGTGCACCTATAACCCGAACGGGAACTGTATAGAGGTACCGAATCCAAATCCCAACCCGGCACTCAATCACTCTAATAACCTTCCGGGGCCAACCATATCCGCATGCAATACTTTGCCGCCCTGGAAATCCACGGTTATAAAAATTAATCCTTCAGATCCTGCACCCACGGATTATTGTGTGTTCTGGCAAAAAGAGGCCAATTGCTACAAATACAAACAGATCATTAAGGTGGTAGACAATCAGGATCCGATTCTGGATCATTGCCCGCAGGATACCGCTTATTGTGATGTTTCAGCCAATAACGCCGGACTTTGGAACAACATGGACTGGTGGGATCCACAGCTACAAAAGCATGATCTGTGCGAAGGACCTGTAGATCTAACCATTACAGGCAGAGATAAGTGTTCAGGCTCCAATGTTTCGGCGCATTTCCTGTTATTCATGGATCTGGACAACGACGGCACGATGGAAACCGTAGTAAATAGTATTAATCCACCTCCTCCGGGGATGGTGTATTTTGGGAATGCCAACACCCCGAATTTCGGTGGAGGAGTGTTGCGCCAATTCGACAACCGTGGCTTGCCGTCGAATCAGAGCTATAGGTTTTCAGTACTTCAAAGTTTGAATACCACAGGCACCAAGAAAATATTTTCCGCACGATGGAATACCCAGCAATTCCCCAATGTGTATACGCCTGTTGAATTTCCTTATGGCACACACAAAATCAAATGGATTATTACAGATGGTTGTGGAAATGAAACCATTTGCGAATACAATTTCACAGTGGAGGATTGCAAGGCGCCGACAGTGGTTTGCCTAAACGGCTTGAGTGCCAACATCATGCCAACCGGCATGATCCAGCTTTGGGCTTCCGACTTCCTACAATATACAGAAGATAACTGTACCCCTGCCGGGCAGTTGAAAATTGCCATCCGCAAGTGTGGCGAAGGCACAGGTATCCCTACTAATCCGGATGGCAGCCTGCAAACCTCTGTAGCCTTCAACTGCTCAGAAATTGGTACTCAGTGTGTGGAACTTTGGTCGGTAGATGCTGCAGGTAATGCAGATTATTGCGAAACCTATTTGATTGTTCAGGATAATCTGGGTGGTTGCGCTACTGATTTTATCAATGTAGGCGGCGATTTGCGCACCGAGATGTCGGAAGGCATTGAAGAAGCGATGGTGAAGATTAATGGTATCAGTTCCTTTACGCCTCCGTTCGCTTATTTTGATTTGTCGGATGCAAGCGGGCATTACGAAGTAATGAACAACTTGCCCCTGGATGCAACTTTTGAGATTGCTCCGGAAAAGACCGACAATCCATTGAATGGCGTAACGACCTACGATTTGGTGTTGATTTCGCAACATATTCTGGCCATGCAGGCGCTTGATTCGCCGTACAAAATCATTGCAGCGGATGCCAACAAATCGGGTTCTGTAACCACTTTTGATATTGTGGAAATCCGCAAATTGATTTTGGGTATCTATACCGAACTGCCGGATAATGATTCCTGGCGTTTCATTGATTACGATTTTGTATTCCCTAACCCACAAAATCCGTTCGCGACAGCTATTCCGGAGTCAATTTCGGTTGCCAATGCCTTTAACAACATGATGAATGAAGACTTCATGGGCGTTAAGGTTGGTGATGTGAATAACTCTGCCATACCCAACCTGGCCGCACAGTCGGAAGAGCGTAATCAGGGGGTTGTGGTCTTTGATCTTGACAATAAGACGGTGATAGCCGGACAAACGTTTGAGGTGTCATTCCAATCTGCTCAGGAACTGGCTGGATTCCAGTTTACGTTGCTGCATGATGGTCTTGAGCTGTTGGATGTAACCGATGCGCCACAGGTTAACGCGCAAAACTTTGGTAAATTTGAGGGTAAAACAACGGTGTCCATTGACGGTGCACAGGCCTTTACCCTGCGTTTCCTGGCAAATAAATCAGGTCTTCTGCGGGATATGATCCAGGTGTCCGGATCCATTACACGCGCAGAGGCATATACGCGCAAGGGTGAAAGAAGAAATGTTGCCCTGCGTTTTGACGGCAAGACAATAGCCGGTCTGGATTTTGAGTTGTATCAAAATCAACCTAATCCGTTTATCAATAAAACTACAATCGGCTTCTTCCTGCCTGAAGCTTCAGAGGCTACGTTGTCTGTTTTAGATGAAACCGGCCGCCTGGTTTATCAACAAAAAGGACAGTTCCCTCAGGGCGAAAATACCATTGTGCTGGATCGTTCGCTGCTCAATACCAGCGGTGTGTTGTATTATAAACTGGAAACAGAAACGGCCAGCGCTACACGCAAGATGATTCAAGCGAAGTAGGGTAGGGGAAGGCAGTGTAAAAAAATGAGTCATCCCAATGGGGTGGCTCATTTTTTTATACACCTCTTTGATGTAATGCCTGAATCGGACATACCTGCAAATTATTGTAGATTTAACTTGGAGGTTGATGGCTAAAGGTTATCTTTGTTGCCATATACCCTGAAAATGTCAGTTACACCTCCCGGTGCAACACCGTTCATCCAAACCGCCTGCTCCTTTATAATCCATGATTTTTGGGCACTGATTGCACTTGTTTTGTTGTGCAGCCCGTTTTACTTGTTTTGTGTATAGTGAAACTTGATTCAAGCTTTTTGTAAGATTTTGTTTGTATCAGATAGTTCGTAAGCATTTTTAGGCTCCTTAATGTAGTATATGCACAATGCCAGACTTGAAACATCATTTTTTTACATATCTTAAATCTTTATTACCATGTTTAACAAAAGTTTCTTTTGTAAAGATCGGGGGGGGGCAATTTTGCTTCTGCTCTTAGCTGTTATTTTTCACTCAACGCCTAAAGCATCCGCGCAGGGGGATCCTCCTTGTGAAACTGCTACCTGTAGTCGTTTGAGGGTTGAGGTACTCAGGGAATCCACTCCTCTAAGCACTTGTAGCCAGGCATCTTCAGAAAATTGCAATTATGATCTTTTTAACCAGGTGGCTTACACGGTTTATCTACGTAATGACGTAGCAGCTGGGGGATCTCAAGATCCTTACAACCTGGATTACGACATGCTGGATGTAACGCTAAATTTGAATAACACCCCGTTTTCACACATAGATGTGAATGCAACCCAGAATTGTTTTGAAACCGGATTGGGCGCTAAATGGCAATTTAACCCAACTCCGCCAACAGGCAACAAAGTTATTTTTGCCCCAAGCGATAATAGTGTAACCATCAGCTTTGCCAACCTTGAAGCTAATAGCCCTGATTGTGGAACCCTGCTTCCTATTGGTACAGGTAACCGCATCACTTTCAGCTACACAGATCTTCCCAACGCATTGGTAGAAAATTGTCCGCAAGGAAGACAATGCGCTTATGCAAAACTGTTTACAGTAATTGTAAATGCCTACCCGGGAGAGAATATTTCTTTTACTTTTAGTCAAAAGAGGTATACAAACCCTCCGTTGCTTCCTGAATGTAATATGACTTCTTCCAATGTGAACCTGGCAGGCAGAAATGGATTGTTTCCAATGGCGGCGGCGGTAGTGAATCCACAACATTTCGCTGGTACTGCCAACGAAAATATTCGGGCAGAATTAGGAGCCATCAGTCAGATTTCAAATAACCAACGGGAAGTGCCCATTATCCTCAGAAATCTTGGTGCCACACCGCTTGACATCTCTTACCTGGAATTCATGCTTAGCGCCGTGACCTCAAATATTGATAAACCATTTATTTATAACACACTGCACCCAAGGGTATCTACAAGTGGCGGCGGAACTGGCCCATTGACCACCAACCTCCACTACATCATACCGAATGCAGGATATACCCTGGCGCCAGGAGCAACCCTTACCATAGGCTCGATTATTTTTACAGTGCCCGAAATAGAAAATTTAAGTTGGGCGGTAGACTTTTCCTATCAAAATTCCGGCGCACATCCGTCAAAATCTCGCATTAAAACTTCTGGAGCAGCGATTACGTGCACCTCTTTGAATGCTTTTGATTTACATAGAACAGGGTCATCCAATGGAGATAATCGCTGTGCAGACACCACTATCAAATTTAAAGTAGAAGGTGCAGGTATAGACTGCTCCACCTCCAAAGTAAAAGTTGGCCTTAACACTACCACGCCTGTTGCCCAAATCAGATTGAGTAAAGTTGAGTTTGAGCTGGAATTTACCTGGTCTGCTCCAGGTATTTCTATTACAGGCGTGAATTATGCGTTGTGGCCAAACGCCGATATTGATTGTGGCGTAATTGGATGTGCAGCACCTCCCGGTCTACCCAAAAGCTGCTGGACTACAGCCGGCGGAAACCTTTTTAAGTATTGCTACGAAACCAATGACCTGAATGCGCCATTATTCATTTTGAATGATTATGCAGAAATGGAAATCCTCTTCAATACACCCGAAAATGCCTGTATTGAGAGTGTTAAGATAAAAAAACTCCGGATCACTTACG
>DLXL01000603.1:0-1542 GCA_003448025.1 Saprospirales bacterium
ATGAATGATTTGTTGCTCGAAAGATGGATCAATATAGGCAGAAAAAGTCAACTTTACCTGGATGCCCTGTAGCTAAAACTCTTGCCGCACCTGGTCCATATCATACGGGTAAATGGCCAAAGGGCTGAATGTGAATAGCTTGAAGGTACGGGAGGCAAAGTCGTAGCCGCGTTTTTGAGCCAAGGCCGACATGTCTGGTCCGGCTTCTGAAAGTACGCTAAAAACCCAATTGGAGATTTCCGACTGATAGTTAATGGGAATGATGGTTCCCTTCTGGCAAGAGAGGGTAAATTGGATGCGCATAACTTCGCAGGTGATTAAAAGAAGATTAAAGTTTCCCCTAGTGTGAATTTGTAATGTTCGATTTCGGGCGAAAAGTACACAAGCCTGCGGGAATTTCAAGAAAAAATATTAATTTCAGTCTTGATTTTTAATTAAGCGAGTGTTCCTGAAACAGGTTTTCAGCTCTTGTACAGCCAAAATCCTGCGAGCATTACCAAAAAATAAGGAACCAGGGAGGCGGCACCTCCATAGTCTTTAGCCAGCCGTTGACCCAGAAACAAAGAGAGCAATGAAATGCCGGATAACGCCAGGCTATAGGTGTAAAGAATACTTGAGCCTTGAACTAGCCATTGGAGCAATGAGATGGCCGAAATAACTCCGGTCGCTGTTTCAAGCAAGGTAATCAAAGGCATTAATATACCAACGGTGCCGGCAAGTGGACTATGCTTAAAGTGGTCTTTAAAATAGGCGAAATTGGCCTGATAGTTCAGGACTTTGTCCAAACCAGACTGTAAAAACAGCACAGAAAAAAAAGTTGAAATAAAAACAGACGGAAGATTTGATATGAATGATTCCATGGCCGACAGACTTGCTTATAAAGCGCATTTTGGATGCGCCCGACGGCAAGATACGATCTTGGAGACTAATGAATCAACATAGCCTGTATGAAAAAAACTTTCCTGCTAAGTTGGTTCACCACTAGTCTTGCCCTTGTACATTAACCGCCTCCACCTCAGGTTTTTTATCAACCTTTCCCACCAGAGCAATGGGCACACTTTGCATGGAATCAAAGTTGGTTACCACGGATACGATCCTATAAAATTCACCCTCTTTCAAACCGTCATAGGTAATCTTAATAGCGCCTGTTTGCCCGGGAGGAACAGGTTCATGATCCCATTTTGCAACCGTACAATGACAACTGCTTTTTACCTGGAGGATCAACAGGTTTTCGGAACTTACATTTTTGTAGCGGAATTCACGGGTTACAGGCACTCCATATGGTACCATCCCCGTAGTAATCTGTCTGTCCAGCCATTCTACTTTACCTGCATTTTGGGAATTGTCAACAGATTTTAGCGTTTGTGAAGCTACCCCTGAAGTCCAAAGTAGGCAAAGGGAAATGGAGAAAAGTTTGAAAGTGCGAGTCATATTGTAATGAAAAGACGAGTAAACGGAGAAACAAACGATTATTTTTAGATTTCATTTCAAAAACCAGGCCGAAAAACCAGTAGTTTAACTAGTGGTGAACCAACTTAGTTC
>DLXL01000603.1:1712-2531 GCA_003448025.1 Saprospirales bacterium
CCTAAAAAACTGAAGGCTGCTTTTGGGAGAATGTATCAATGGATTCCAACGGCGCAGGCTTATAAAAACCAGCCAGCCAATGAGCGCCCCTAACAAACCACCAGCAATAACGTCGCCGGGATAATGAACACCCACATACACCTGGGAAATAGCTATAATTGATGCCCAGATCAATGCAGCTGGCTTAACCCATTTTCTAACCGGTCCAAATATGCCAATTATAAAAACCGCTACCGCAAAATGATTGGCGGCATGGCTGGAGGTAAAGCTGTAGCCGCTTCCGCAGGGCACCCTGACTATTATTTTTTCAAATTGCTGAAGGTCATTGCAGGGGCGTATGCGCTGAACATTTTTTTTAATCAGGGTACTGCTGGTATAATCTGCCAGACCTGCAGCCATCACCATTCCTAGGATGATGATCCACCCTTTTTTGCCGAAATTCAACCAGGAAAATGCTGCAATAAACCAATATGCCGGCATCCAGAACCATTTCTCGCGACACCAGGGCAGTATGGCATCAAAAAGGGGATTAGCCATTCCACTGTTAATCCATTGGAAAACCTGAACATCAATATTTTGGAGCATTTCCGGCATTTTTGAAAAGAATGCCCAAAATTAGCGGACTTGTCCGCATTTTTAGCGCTTGAAAATTCAGAACGAGTATTTTAGGTTCCAAGTAATTCATAAATCAAGAATGTATATACTCATAGTAGCGGCCACCCCGTTTGAAATCGCACCTTTAAGTGCCTGGCTGGAGAAATATTTCCAATCCAAAAAGGATGGAGTTTTCTCTAAAGGGGAGCTTTCTATACAACTAGT
>DLXL01000603.1:2671-4496 GCA_003448025.1 Saprospirales bacterium
TAACAACTAGTCATCACTGGAGTTGGCGTACCCGCGACGGCATTTCATTTAGGCTGGCTAATGGCAAAGCAAAAGCCCGATTGGGTGGTCAATGCAGGGATTGCCGGCACTTTTTCCACTGAATTGTCTCTTGGTTCTGTGGTACAGGTAGTACAGGAGCGCTTCGGGGATCTTGGGGTAGAAGAAGCGGATGGAAGGTTCACAGACCTGGCTGAAATGGGGTTATGGCCACACGCAATATTATCAAATCCCAATCCACCATTGCCCGGATTGCCCATGTGTAACGGTTTGACGGTCAATAAGGTGCACGGTAGTCAGGAATCCATTAACCAGGTTCGGTCAAAATATCCCGAAGCAGAAATAGAAAGCATGGAAGGTGCAGCCGTTTTTTATGCCTGCACAGCTGCATCTGTTCCCTTTGTTGAGATTCGAAGTATTTCCAATATTGTTGAACCACGCAACCGCGACGCCTGGAATTTACCATTAGCCATCCAAAATCTGAATCAGGTTTTAGTAGATATGCTGGATGCTATTCCGCAATGATTTTGACACTTTCCTGCTTGCTTCTGCCAGCCACCAGGTCAATCGTTTGTTCACGGGTGCCATCAAAAATGAGTACCATGGCTGTATTGGGCTCTGCTTTTCCAAAATCGTCGGCAAAAACCGTTAAATAATGTTCACGGCCCGCCGGCAGTTCAACTTCAAACTCCTGAGGTTTTAATGTCAGATATACCCGATCTATTATTTTTTTGTCGTTCAAATACAAAGAAATAATGTCGCCGTCTTGTACCTGACTATCCCAAAGCCTGATCTTGATTTTTCTGCTTTTTACCTTTACTTCTTCACCTACTTCTACCTTCCTGCCACCTATTTGTTCCGGCGCCGGCTTGGATACCATTGCGGGGGCAGGTTTGGGCTTTGGTTTGGCGGGCTTTGGGGTTGTAACAGCCACAGGTTTTTTCTTTTCGCATGGAAGCAAAGCTGTTCCACCAAAACTGATATCAAAACCAGGGCCACGGGTTGTGACATTGCTGACCAGTAGAATATACTTTTCTCCTTTAAGAACATTGAGTGGCGCAAGCCAGGCATTGTCATCGGTATCATTACAACCGGCATCCTCACTGGTGTCTGATTCTCCGCTTCTAAGTCCTGTTTGCCCCAGGCACTTGCTATGTGAAGCCCAGTCTGAGGGGTCACCCGCAGCGTTGCAACGCACAATTTTCATGTTTTTACAGCTGCCATCGAGTGATCTGTATACTACAAAGTCGAGGTCATCGCCCTGCTTATGAGGGGTGATCGTAAAGCTCAGAGAGCCGCTTTCTGCAATTTCGAACTTGATCCAGGTGGAGTTTTCTTCTGCCTGCCCTTTATTCTCACTGCTCATAAAACAGGCTATGAAGTCAGCCTCCGTTCGGTTAGAACCTTCTCCACCAGCGCTATTGATACTCAGGGTTTTTTTTTCGCAAATGTCTACTGAATTGATACAATCAGCATTTGACTGTGCAAATAATGAAAGACCAGACATCCAAAAAACCAGGCTAAATCCCCAGCTACGTAACATAATTAGTAACATGTGTTGTAGTCTTCCTTCGAAAGTGGTTTGGGGCCTTAAAACCGCCCCTTTTTCGTCTGTCTTCGTTGACCCGAGCCCTCAGGATGCCGAATATACCCGGTTTCGACTGTAAAATTCGCCTGAGCGGACAAGAAACAGGCAGCTATTCCTGCTCCCAAACCACCTTCGTATGAAGACTTGTGTGTAAATTTGGTTCTCTGTAAAACGAAAAGTGGCTTGAAACATTATGCCCAGACAGGAAAATTGATCATG
>DLXL01000020.1:0-761 GCA_003448025.1 Saprospirales bacterium
CTCCTTGGCCAGGAACGGACTCTGCGTAGCACAGGTGCCCCGAAATTCTCCATTTTTAACAAACAGCAGGCGCACCGACATCAAAAGAAAGAAGGTGCCAAAAATGCCGATGGTGAGCAGGAAAACAGCCATGGGAATTACCGATTATTGTGAGGGCAAAAGTACAACAGTTAATCCACATCCGAAGTTTCACCATCATGGCTAAAAAACCACTTGCACAACCCGACCCCAATCGCCAGGCAAAATTAGAAGCTTTTAACCGGCTGCTAACCATCATGGACGAACTGCGCGAAAACTGCCCGTGGGATATGAAGCAAACCATGGAGAGCATTCGCCACCTGACGATTGAGGAGACGTATGAATTATCGGACTCGATATTGGATGGCAATTATGCTGAGGTAAAGAAAGAGCTGGGCGACCTGATGTTGCACAATGTTTTTTACGCCCGAATCGCCTCTGAACAAAAGCTTTTTGATATAGCCGATGTCTTGAACAGCATTTGTGACAAACTGGTGGAACGCCATCCGCACGTGTATGGAGATGTGGAGGCAAATGATGAAGCAACCGTGAAGGCCAATTGGGAAAAAATCAAGCTGCGCACCGGCAATCAGTCCGTTTTGGAAGGCGTACCCAAATCTCTTCCGGCTCTGGTCAAGGCCATTCGCATACAAGATAAGGCCAGGGGTGTTGGTTTTGACTGGGAGAAGAAAGAGCAAGTGTGGCAAAAAGTGGAGGAAGAGATGCAGGAATTCAAGAGGGCG
>DLXL01000020.1:1089-1522 GCA_003448025.1 Saprospirales bacterium
GAATCTGCCCGAGACGGGAAAAAACTGGGTGAGATGACATTGACCGAAATGGATGAATATTGGGAGATAGCCAAAAAAATTTGACTCTTACAAACGGTATTTGGTCAGGGCTTCTTCAATCAACGTTTCAAAAACACATATCCGATTTTTACTTGTGCCACAGGCGTTTCGCCCTGCCAGGTGCGATCGCCCGATCGGGCTGAGTAATAGCCCATACCCAGCATGAGCGAGAGATTGAAATTTTTGTTGTACGTGCGCTGCAAACCCCATGCCAGCGCAGGTAAAATGGTTACATCGGGAGTGTCCACTCCGGAGGAGGCAAGTTCACCACCATAAAAAAATAAGATGGCTGTGAGGAAGTTTCCGGAATTTCCCCGAATGGACTTTCCGTTGTTTTGCCTTTTGACAAGGTTGTAGTAGTGACGAAAGCCTG
>DLXL01000020.1:1768-4059 GCA_003448025.1 Saprospirales bacterium
GAACGTGGCGGTAGGTGACAGTGCTGCCTCAAATTCGTAGCTAGGATTTAAAAAATATACTTTATGCAGCGATTGAACCTTGGGTTCGTCCTGGGCGTATGAGGTCATTGCCCATCCCAACAGGAAAACAAGAACTGACTTGCGCATATGCGAAATTAATTATCCCATTCGAATTCTTCAGTAGTCAGCTCCAGTTCCTTTTTCTTTTTTTGCCCTTTGAGTTTGAATGCATCTTTCAACTCCTGAACCTCCTTTTTTAGATCAGCCGAGATCTTCTTTTTCACCGCCTCTTTGTCGTAGACCACTTTATAGTTATCCGTGGTGCCCGTGATACGGAAAAACACTTTTGCCTTACCCGTCTTGTCTTCTTCAATCGCACCAAAGGCCTCGTCAGGGTCAACCTGGGCTTTGTTGCGCAAGGGGGCCACCACGCGGTAGTCAATTTTCTGATCGAAGGTGTGAGTCCCACTCAACTGGATCGTGGTCACATTGCTTTTAATTTCCATTTGCGGAATGTAAATGGTCTTGTTTTCAATGTGAATATCATTCTTCAAATCAGAAAACCGGAGATGAGCCAATCCCTCATCATCCAAATACTGATTAAGCGCATGTAAGGGCTCAAAGTTATTCAATTGACCGTTTCGGAGCGTTGCGGTAATATCCGCCACCAGACTCTCCGGCATTAGTTTGAGTTGAGGGGTGAGCGCGAACTCCAAACTTACATCTGCTGTTGCCTCTCCTTTCAGATGCTGATCTTTAATAAAATCCTGATAAAAGTTCTCAAACACATAAAAGACGCTATCCACGCGGATATTCTCCAGCTTCCAGCCGCTGGAGACTTCTATACGGCCCGCTTGCTGCGCATCCACTATACCATTGAATGAAAGTTTGCCGCCCATGGATTGAACGTTGATTTGGCGGGAAACGGCCATTTGATTTTTAACCAACAAATCCCCTTTTAGTTGTCTTCCCAAAAACTTCTTGTATCGTAGCTCCTGCACATCGCAATTAAAATTGAGATAGACTAATGGTGAAATTCGAAATGAGAAAGCATCAGTCGCGTCATTGCCGAACGCCAACAGAAGCGCTTCATCCAAATCCAGGAAGTTTGATCTCAAATCTGTCTCAATTCCAATGGGCTGTCCTTCAAATAAAAAATAGGTAATGATGTTCTTAAAAAAACCATTGAGCCGAAAGTCGCTCATTCCAAACCGGCCGGTAACGTTGCTCAGAGCCAGGTCATTATTGTTAAACTGCAGTTGTCCGTTCAAATCGCTCAAGGCTACTTTACGGGGTCCATAGTGAAGGGAAACATTCTGCAATTCGATGGCACCTTCCGTTTTCACTTGCTGAGCTGTCGCCCTTTTTCTGAGTTTGTTTACCTCACCCTCAAACCGCACATTGGCCACTAACTGGCCGGTAAGCGAATTCACATCCGGCAGCGGGTAAAAGGAAGCCACATCTGACGCATCAAGCGTCCCTTCAAAGGATAGCGCCACAAACGGAGCGTTAAAGTTCACCAGCGAAAAGTCGGCCGCAAAGGATTTGTCGTTCAGTTCCCCGCTGATGTCCTGGAGCAACAGTCTGGCCTGGCCAAGGTCCGAAAAGGAAGCAGTGGTAAACGAGCCGCGCAGGTTGAGTTTTTGCAAGCGGGCCCGGTATTCCGGATGAAAAATTTCAGCATTGGTAAAACCAAATGAAATCGACAGCAGGGGATCTTTTTGTGCACTTATCTCGCCTTTGAGAGATAAATCAAAAAATACATCGCCTTCGCTGCGGTACTCCGCTAAATGACGAGCCTCATTCTGCGGCAGCAGCGACAAAAGGGTTTGGACATCGGTGTTTTTGCCTGCCACGTTCAGGTCAATTTCATTCTTCTCCTGAAATGAGTACTGACCACTGACGTCAAATACCGATGACCCGGTTTCGAGGGTAGAGGGTTCGAACGTTATGCGATTGATTTCATCATCAAACAACAGGCGGACTTTTGTAAGAAAGAGCTTGTCCTGCAAGAAAAGCCGGTTGCTCACACCTATTTGCTTTGTGGTGACGTCACCCTGCGCGACAATCGAATATTTGAGACCATCCACCCGAATGGTGGTAGTCAGCTTATCACTCTGAAAGATATGGTCTTGGCGGGATTGTTCATCTGCATACGAAACAACCGTATTGAGCAATCGCACATTGCGCAAATCAAAACGGATAGGGCCCCCAGGCGCTGTTGCCGCCTCTTTTAGTATGTTATAGTTAGGCTTGCCGTTGACATCAACCTTCAGATATGTCTTGCTATC
>DLXL01000020.1:4213-4687 GCA_003448025.1 Saprospirales bacterium
CTGATGCGGAGCCCATTAACGGTATAGTTACCTCGCCAGACCTCTATCGGGTCGAGCGAAAAAGAAATACGCCTGGCCTCGAGCAGCGGAAATTTTTCCGGGTGACTGTCTTCCACGTATACCTGTTCAAAAATGAGAGACAGTCTTGGGAAATCATCCCACCAATCCACATCAATTTTACCTATGTTGACCGGGGTATTCAGACTCTTATTTGCCTCCTCGATAAACTGGCGAACGAGCCGATCCTTATACAGATACACGGAAGCCAATGCCCCAGCCAGCAACAGCACGATGGGCAGCAACACGAAAAGGGCAACCTTGCGAAGAACTTTCAAGAGTTTAAAAAATGGATATGTAAAAATAAGGCACAAGAATCAAAACAAAACATGAAATAGCAAGCAGCGGTAGTTTACTAGCGCTTCATCGCAACAGCAATTTGGATTTTAGGTTTTGAACCAGAGTTTTGAGGCATTT
>DLXL01000118.1:0-3204 GCA_003448025.1 Saprospirales bacterium
ACCAGTTCCTCAGCCTCATCCTGATCGCCTTCGGTAAAGGAATAGGCATAGCGGACCAGGGGTGCATACCAGGGCCGGAACAGCGCATCGAAAGAGGCTTCATCCACTCCGATGGTTTGTTTTATGGATTGATTTTCGTTTGACACTTTTTTGTGCTGTAGTTAAGACACCAAAGTTCAGTTCTTACCCTGAGCCTGCGACCAATTTTATTTTTGAAGGGCTAAGTTCGGTGGATAAATCCCAATAATTAAAGGATAAGTCCCAATTTGACTTTTGCAGATGCATCGAAACGGGTTGTTCCGGCTTGTGTTTTTTCCCAAGGTGTTGAAAAAAATATCTGCCCGACTCAGGGTAACTCCAGGGGATGCGTGTCCTGTAGGTATGAAGCAAAAACAATGGACACACCACTTACCCTGAGCGCAAGTGGTGTGTCAGAACAGATCAACAAAAACAATTAAATTTTTTGGCTATGAAAATGTCAGCTATGAAAGCCGGCGCATGGGCGCTGGGTATCCTCTCCTTTTCCCTTTTCATGACTTCCTGTGATCCGTTTGGCCTGAAGTCCACCGGTGAATTGATTACCCTCGATTTTAATGAGGATGATTTCAGCGGTCTGGACTTGTGTGTGCCGGCGGATGCGGAAGTACGTGTGGGCGATTCGTTTAAGGTAGAAATTACCTGCGAGGAAACAGCCATGCCTTATGTAGAAACCAGGGTGGAAGATGGCGTGTTGAAAGTGTACTTTTCCAGAAACATTCGTGATGTTGACAACATGAAGGTAGTGGTTACCGCGCCATCCTGGAGGTACTTTGAGGTGAGTGGCAGTGGCGAAATAGTGGTTTTGGATTCAATTTCCGGTACCAAGTTGTCTATGGACGTCTCCGGCAGTGGCAGTATCAAGGCGGATGAGGCTTATTTTGACCAGGCGGAACTGGAAGTTTCCGGCAGTGGCGAACTGCGCCTGGCCGGCGAAGGAGATAAGCTGGAGGCTGATGTGTCTGGCAGCGGCGAGATTCGGTGCTTTGATTACGTGGTAAATGAAGCTGATGTAGACGTTTCCGGCAGCGGCAATGTTCAGGTTCATGCACTGGAGTCTTTAACGGCCGAAATCACCGGTTCCGGCGATATCGTTTACAAAGGCAATCCAGCGGTCAATGCTAAAGTGTCTGGTTCCGGATCCGTGCGGAAATATTAGTCCATTGTCTTGTAACTGCGGCCCCAAATGTTTCCGGGCTTTCAGCCAGCTGAAAGCCCGGGCCTTTTTCCACCCGTATTCTCTTCTCTAAACATCATGCAATTCCCTAAACTTTTGCTTGCCTTTCTGGCAAGCCTGCTACTCTCATGGCCATTCAAAGTGCATGGCCAAACCCAAAACCTGAAAGGCCAGGTTATAGACAAAGCTGTACGCTACGAACTCATAGGCGCACGCGTGCAGGTGGCGCCTGTCAATGAGGTAAATCCCCAGCCCATTGGTGCGGTGACCGATGTTGATGGTCGTTTTCGATTCCCCAATCTTCCCATTGGTAAATACCACGTAATGGTAACCTATATTGGATATAAAGATGCGGTAGTAACCAATGTCGTGTTGGATGCCGGTAAAGAAACCGATCTGCTGATTACCATGGAAGAGGCTGTGATGGAACAGAAAGAGGTGGTTATTACGGCTAAATCAGCCAAACAAAAGCCCCTGAATGATTTGTCGCTGGTGTCTACCCGCACCTTTTCTGTGGAAGAAACCCGGAGATTTGCGGCGGCGGTGAACGACCCGGCCCGAATGGTGACCTCCTATGCCGGCGTTGTGTCTGCCGACGACGGAAACAACCACATCGTTATCCGTGGCAATGCGCCCAATGGATTGTTGTGGCGCATGGAAGGGGTAGATATCCCTAATCCCAATCACTTTTCTACCGCCGGAACTTCCGGCGGGGGTATTTCCATTCTCAGCGCTCAACTCCTGAGCAATTCCGATTTTTCCACCGGCGCTTTTGCCGCAGAATACGGCAATGCCTTGTCTGGGGTATTCGACCTGAAATTGCGCAAGGGCAATGTGGACAAACGTGAATTCACTTTCCAGGCAGGCGTTTTGGGACTGGATGCAGCGGCGGAAGGTCCGCTGAAAGGAGGTAATGGTTCTTATCTGGTGAATTACCGTTATTCAACGCTTTCATTAATGAGTAAGCTTGGTGTGCCGCTGGGCGATGCAGTAACCAATTTTCAGGATTTATCTTTTCATGTGTGGCAATCTGCAGGCAAAGCAGGCTCTTTTTCCCTGTTTGGGTTTGGAGGTTTGAGTAAACAAACCCTTGAAGGAGATCCGGATTCCAGTAGTTGGGAAGAAAACCCAGCCTTGAAATATCCTTATGTGTTCCAAACCAACACAGGTGTGGTTGGACTGACGCATAGCAAAGTGTGGGGCGCCAATACTCACCTGAAAACAGCACTGGTATATTCTGGTGTTGACAATATTCAGGAAGGAAAAGAGTATGAGTTGCCAGAAACAAAACTTATACTTGATTTTGATGCTGGTAACCTGCAAACCAAGGCCACTCTGTCTACTGTGTTGAGTCACAA
Organism: Saprospirales bacterium; assembly: GCA_003448025.1. Lineage (GTDB taxonomy): Bacteria > Bacteroidota > Bacteroidia > Chitinophagales > Saprospiraceae > M3007. Next base: position 2,572 of record DLXL01000118.1, read on the forward strand.
GTTTAATGCCCGTCATTACCTGCGAAGTGGCGTGTATGTCAATCAGTTGTATTTCAAACTCCGTCAGCGGGAATATGATTCGGAAACGGAAAAAATGGAGGAGTATTTGCGACAGGACGGCAACTCTCAGACAGTACAGGCTTTTGCGCAATGGCAGTACAAACCAACCGATCGGGTAACGTTTAACCTGGGCGTACACGCACTGTCTATGTTGCTAAACAAGAAAACGTCTGTGGAGCCTCGTGCCGCACTGCAATATGCTCCCAATACACAGCATCGGTTTACGCTCGGGTATGGCCTGCATTCGCAGGTAATGCCGCTGGGTATGTATTTCCTGAAAGACGAACAGGGAGAGCTTGTGAATTTGGAGCTTGATTTAAGCAAGGCGCACCATATGGTGGCTGCCTATGATATCTATCCGGGTAAAAATCTGCATTTCAAGGCTGAGGCTTACTGCCAGCATTTGTTTAATGTTCCTGTTGATCAAGGTATTGCGAGTTCTTTCTCTGTGTTGAATGTTTTCGGTGGTCTGGAGTTTCATGCCCTGGATAATTCCGGCAAGGGTCGAAACTACGGTCTGGAGCTTACCGGCGAACAATTTCTGACCCGCGGGTTTTATTGGCTGGCATCTCT
>DLXL01000118.1:3345-7697 GCA_003448025.1 Saprospirales bacterium
GAATATCAGGGCTCAGATCGGATTTGGCGTTATGGCCGTTTTGATAGCAAATATGCCAGTTCCGTGACCGCAGGCAAGGAATGGACCTGGCATAAAAGAGGCAAAAACAGAACATTCGGTCTTAACCTTAAAACCATTGGCGTTGGTGGCCAAAGAGAAACACCTATAGATCTGGAAGCATCACAGGCATCTGGGAAAGTGGTATACCAGGATGATTTGGCCTTTTCCACCCAGTTGTCGGATTATTTCAGGGTTGACATGGGTTTTCGTCTGAAACGGAATTACAAACACCTGACCACCACCCTTTCGATTGATATTCAAAATGTGACGAACCGTCAGAATATTGGTGGCCGCTTTTACAACCCGGATACCCAAAAGATTGAAACCTGGTATCAGGCGCCATTGTTGCCTGTTTTGGCTTATCGGGTTGATTTTTAGTGGAGGTTGAGGAGGTGATATTTACCGCGGAGGCGCGGAGCGTTGGTTCTCAGTGCCTCTGCGCCTTTCTGTCTCTGTGGTAAAAATTAATTTTTGTGCCGGAAGGCACTTTCATACAACTGAATCCAGTCTTCTGCGCTCATTTTTTCCATTAACTGTCCGATGAGCGTATAAGGGATGTCGCTTGCCTTTTTAAAGCGAACACAACTTTTCCCCATGTCCAGTTTGGCTTTGCTGTGTTTGGGGTACTCCTGAACAAACCATTCCAGTAATGTTGGATTGGCATACATGCCCATGTGGTATAAGGCCAGAAAGTTCTTTTGTGCTGCAATACTCACAAAAGGAAGCGGCAATTTTGGGTCGCAGTGATAACCAGATGGATAAATACTGTGTGGTACCACATATCCGATCATGCCATAACTCATTTCTTCCCGAAAATCAGCAGGTATATGGGCTATGATGGTGTCCCGCAGCCTGGAAAATGCTTCTCTGCGGGCTTCATCAACTGCTTGAATGTATTCAGTGGGTGTGTTTACCGGATAGTTCATATGTGTTAGTTTTTTACATCCATAGCGTCTCTGAGCCCATTTCCAATCAGGTTGAAGGCGAGTACGGTGAGTGCAATGGTAAGGGCTGGTGCGAGTGCCAGAAATGGTTTTCCGCTCAACGCATACCCATAATTTTCATTCAAAAGATTGCCCCATGAAGGCGCAGGTGCCTGAACCCCAAACCCGAGGTAACTCAGTCCCGACTCCAGCAGAATCGCTGTAGCGAAATTGCCGGCTGTAAGTACCAGAATTGGGCCAAAGAGGTTTGGTAAAATATGGCGAAAAATAATGTTTTTTTGTTTAACGCCCATGCTTTGGGCAGCTTCAACAAAGGCTAGTTGCTTAATAGCCATTACCTGGCCGCGCACCACTCTGGCTACATCTACCCACATGGTCAGCCCAACAGCTAAAAAAATGATTCCGATTCCCCGACCCAGCGCCAGAACAATAGCAAAAACTAAAAGTAATGTCGGGATGGACCAAATGGTGTTTATGGCCAGCATAATCAAATCGTCGGTGCGGCCGCCCAGATAACCGCCCAATGCACCCAATATGATGCCCAGTGTGAGTGAGATGAATACAGCAATCAGCCCGACTGTAAGGGAGACTTTGAAGCCAAGCAAGAGACGGCTAAGCATACAACGACCGTATTTGTCTGCGCCAAGCACAAAGTATTGGGTAAAGACGGATCCAGTTTCTAGTTGATCCACAGGAATTGCCTTCCATTTTTCGGATTGTCCGAATGCCTGGTAAAACAAGGTGTCGCCAGTGATTTGAATGTTGGCGTGCGCCAAAGGAATGGGTTTAAATAACAGGGTACGCCCATGAATCAAGGTTGTCCATGCCGACTCGTGTGTTTGCGCGGTGATTAGTTTTTTCTTGAGAAAATATAACTGGAAACCTGGTTTCTGAAGGGCAATCTCAGGTATTTGAAGATTGGCATTGGTAGAGGGGTCGGGCGAAAGCCAATACCCAAACACGGCCAGACAAACGGCCAGACAAATGAACCCAAGGCCGGCGCAGGCCGGAATGTTTCGCCGGAACCTAATCCATGCTTTTGCCCATTCAGAACGGGATTCCATGGCCGAAATATCCTACATTTTTACAACTTTCCGAATCACACGTCCACGCTCAGTGTTAACCACAACGAAATAGACACCTGGATTGGCCGGAAGTTGGAGTAGGGTAGGCGAGCCAAGGTTAAATATTTGCTGCAATCGCTTTCCTCCGCTATCCCAAACTTCAATGCTGTGCAAGCGAACGCCTTCGGGGGTAGTAACCTGAACCCTGCCATCAATGCTCCAGGTAGGAGCAATTTGTACTAATTCCTCTGTGGTCGGTTGTTTCACAGGCACCGTTGAAACAAAAACAGAATCCAGGCTCGCCTCGGCAATGAGTGTTGGCGATTGGTCAGCGGATTCGAACATGGTTTTAAATGCATCTATTTCCGGTGAGGAAAAAGCGAAGATAGGATCCATCCATTTGGGCGGCAGGCTTTGGTACCATACCCGAGCCTTCACATTAAGCTGACCTGTAAATTGCTGATTGGGAATGATAAAATGCAGGATATCAGCACCTGAGCCTTCTGCCTGATTCTCAAAACGATTAAAATCCTGATCGTTGCCCAGTCCAACAATTTTGGTAGTGTCATATGCCGGATCTGTAGTGGTAAAACCCTGAGGCGTAAGTCGATTGTCTTTAATGGCCATGAAGCAACGTTCCAGCACATTGGTAAAGCTGCCCCAAATATCTACGGGCACCATTTCATAAATTTGCACCTGATCCTCGGTGGATATCACGTTGTGGTGGGGTTCGAAGTTGGCATTTTCCCCGACAATGGTATAGTCAGGATTCAATTTTCCTGAATGAAAGAGGGTTTGTCCATTGGTTGTTTTTACTTCAAATTCTACCCAGGCACGTCGGGAGGGGTAGCCGGAAGGGAACTTGTGTCCGGCTTTATTTTCCAGTTTTAAGGAAAAATGCATGGAATCGCCTGTAGCGTCTTCGGTTTTCAGTGTCAGATTCAGGGTCTGTTTTTGTAACATTCGCAAGGTAGCAGCAATGGTACTGTCGAAGTGTTCTGCTTCAGCGTCGATACCAAGAGCCTCCCGGTTAGCTTTCATGAGTTTCAGCATGGTCATATTAGCGCCGGCCAGTTCATGCAATCCGAATGGGAACTTGGCGAACAGAAATTGATAATTGGCTGAAATGACTACCGGATCAGGGATCTGGGCCATATGACATTTTTGGCAACTGATGTTATCATGGGTTTCATCATACCTGCTGTTAAGCCATTCGTGATAAGTGGCTTGTTCTACAAATGTGCTTCCAGTGTAATTTCCATTCAGGTCAACAGTATTGGTGATCAGGGTATGGCATCCGGCGCAGAGTCCGGCATCCCCAATATGCTCACCAAATTCTGGAGTAATACCTACGAAATTGTGCATTGGAGGGGCAAATACAAATTTATACGGTCCATAGGCAACCCGTATATAGTTGGTGTCGAAATTCAGTGCGCCAGAATGCAAGGTGCCTATCAATTTAGGTGATTGGGCATGACATGCCTGGCAGGTAACCCCGTCGAGACCTAATGAATCAGCGTACAGATGAGATAACAGGTAATGGGGTTGATTCCCTTTTAATTTGGCCTGATAATGGCCTGCCGGAGCATGGCAGGAGGTGCATTTGTCCTGAAGTCCAAGGCTGTGCGCTGGGTTAACCAGCATTTCATGACTGACTTTTGCCCGCCAGAATGGATCTCTGGCGCTATTTGCCATCATGGTACTGCGCCAGTCGTCGTGGATGTTTACATCTTCTCCTGAAGAAGTCATAAAAGCCACCATATTGGGGTCATGGCCGTGGCAACCGGAACAGGATCTGGAAGTAGGGAAAAGAATGTTGGAGTCCACCATTCCATGAGGAGGATCTATTTCGCCATAAAATTGGCGGGACTTGATGTTGGTTTGTATTTGCTGCCTGAACGATGCAAGTTCTGCCTCTGAGTGAAAATGAATCGGCTGATTGTCTACCGGAATCAGAGAAAGCGCTATTACAATTGGCGGCGCCATTATGGCCAGCAATGTTATTTTATTCAAGGAATACAACAATCGAAATTCAGGGACGAAAGTCGAAACATTCCTTGATGTTGCCACCAACAAAATTTGTCGCCTGGCGACGACGAAGGGGAAAGAAGGAGGAATTGGGGGGGGGATAGGGTTTATAGGGGTTTATAGGGGTTTCCGGGGTTTATAGGGGTTTAAGGGGTTAATGGCGTTTAAGAAGAGGAGAGAGTAAAGGTGGAGCTGGGGGTTTAAGGGGTATAAGGGTATATATGGTGTTTGAGGGTGTGTGGGGAGTTTGAGGGGT
>DLXL01000403.1:0-3694 GCA_003448025.1 Saprospirales bacterium
AAGCCCTCTGCCTCTCCGCGTCTCCGCGGTAAAAAAAGCTCTCCGCCTCTCAATCCTCCGAGATCACATCCCGCGCAAACAATATCTTATCCTTCCAATAAGTAGACTGACTCACATTTTCCACAATAACCCCCCGGCTGGTGGTGCTGTGTACGCAGGTAATGCCTTCCGGGCCGCGTTTTACTACAAGCCCTACGTGAGAAATCTTCTTTTTGTTTTCGCCAAAAAAGATCAAATCACCTGGCATCACATTTTCCAGACGAACTTTCCTGCCTTCAGTGGCCTGAATGGCAGATGCCGGTGAAACCTGAACACCATTTTCTTTCAATACATAACTTGTGAAGCCCGAGCAATCAAAGCCGGTTTTAGGACTTTGACCTGCATATTTATAGCTGGTGCCCACAAATTTTTTTCCATAATCTATTACCTTCTGACGAAAAGGTGTAGCAACGGCATTAGCATAAACCTTGGAGACAGATTTGGAGGTGGATGTCTTTTGGGTCGTATTACATGCGGCAAATGCCATCAGCATACCAAGTAGTAATAAAGTTTTAGCTTGTGTCATGATATTTAAAACCTGGGAAATTTCATATAAAGCGTGCTGAAGCACACACTTTAGGATAATTTAACTTGTTTGCTTAATTCATGGCATCTACTTCCAAGACCAATTCCAACAACAACCGAATGTCCTGATAAAACTCATATACTACCTCAAAGTTAGTATTGGATTGAAATAAAGAGGGTTCCAACAAGTTTCTATCCTGCCGCAAAGCCAAATAGATTTTATCTCCAATGATCGAGAAGTAGATCTTTTTTTGTCGGTTTACTTCCTGAAAATGCTTTCTATCGCGTAAAATGGCTCTTTGAAAGTCTTCAGAAATCACCTCTTTGACTTTGACATCATTGGTTGCGTAGGTGTCAAAAACTTTCTCAAATTCAGGCAATATACCACTTTTAACTCGCCGTCCTCCCAACAAATGAAATGCTCGTTCACTTCTGCTCAAATACTTGCGATATAAATCCGGCAATGCTAAAACACCTCCCTGCATATCCCAGCGCTGAAAATCTGCGATCAGAAAAATGCCACTGAATACAATATCCAGCCTGTTCCTGACTTCTGAAAACTCTTTAACCCTTAATTCACAGGCTTCAAAGGGCGTTTCACGAACTTGTCCCCGAATAAGGTCCTCCCCTGAATAATCGTCTGTACGGGTAAAAATCCGACTTTCAAGGAATTTTTTGGGTGGCAAAAAGCCCTTTTGATCATAACCTTCAAATGTGAAATTTACATCATTGTCGATGAAATCAAGCAGTAGCGTTACCAGTCGGGGTTTAAATTCTTTGTAAAAAACCTGGACCCTGAACCCCAGATAAGTGATCCAAAGTCCAACCGGAATGAACAAAGCCAGTGTGATCACAAATATGGATACATACACTTGCAGAACCACTATCCCTATCAATAGCAATCCTGAAATGAGTAACAAGCGCAACAGCCTTCTACGGCGCTGCTCCATGTTTTGCAGCTCCGGATGAATGGTCTGATTGTAAAACAAACGGAAATTATGATAGGCCGAATCCATGCCCAAAAGTAGTTCCTTAAGATAAAATTGCATGCAAATGTTGAAAACTTACCCTTTTTCATTCCTGCAGACTCAATTATCTTCGCCCACTTTTCTGGCGCACACCGTTAACCGTTCTTGTGTCGTTTTTATACTGCATTGACTGAATTATGAGGCTTAAATCATTAGAAATCAAAGGGTTTAAATCGTTTGCCAACGAAACAATACTGCATTTCAATGCGGATGTTACCGGCGTAGTAGGTCCTAATGGTTCTGGTAAAAGCAATGTGGTGGATGCCATTCGCTGGGTATTGGGCGAACAAAAAAGTAGTCAGTTGCGACTGGATAAGATGGCATCGGTGATCTTTAATGGCACCAAAAGGCGTAAGGAAGGCCAAATGGCACAGGTAACCCTTACTTTCGATAATACCAAAAACATACTGCCTACAGATTATACCACCGTTGCCATTAGCAGGATCTTGTATCGAAGCGGTGAAAGTGAATACCGCTTGAATGGCGTTACCTGCCGACTAAAAGATATCACTTCACTATTCCTGGATACCGGCATTGGCGCCGATAGTTATGCGATTATTGCCTTGAACATGGTGGAAGACATGCTATCCGACAGGGAGCAAGCCCGCCGTAGAATGTTCGAACAGGCAGCCGGGGTGAGCAAGTATAAGGCCCGAAAGCATGAAACCCAACAAAAACTGGAGGCTACGGCAGCCGACCTGGATCGGGTAGAGGATCTTCTGTTTGAGATTTCCGACCAGTTGAAAAAACTGGAAAAACAGGCAGATCGGGCTCAAAAGTATTATGAGCTGAAAGCTGAATACAAAACCATCAGTATTGAACTGGCGGTACACAACCTTGCACGGCACAAAAAAACGTATAAGGAATTAGAAGGTCAGATAACCAGGGAGGAAGATAATTATCGGAGTACCGAGGCGATGGCCCGCTTACTGGAAGCAGATACAGAAGCCAAACGCAAAAGTCATACAGACAAAGAGACGAGCCTGAGTGATCAGCAACAGGAGGTTAATCAACTCACAGGAAGGATAAGAGGTAAGGAGAATGAAAAAGCAATGCTGGAGCAAAAGCGGACCTTTATCAACAATGACCTTCTCCGGTTAAAAGATCAGGTTACCCATAATACCCAAACGCTGCGATCGCTGGAAGACGAAATCGAAGGCTACCAAACGGATGTGAACTATGAACGGAATCAGGAGGCCGAATTTGAAATCGCTTTGAATGAAGCACAAAAGAATTTAGAGAAAGTCCGTGCTGATCACAATCTGATGAAAGGAAACCTGGATGAATTTATCAAGGAGCAACAAGGTCTGGAGCGGGAAATAGTAGAATTGGAAAAAACCAAAGCCATTCAAACCAGCCAAATAGAGAGTTTGAAGCGGGATGTGGAACGCACACTTGGTGATATCGCGCTTCGCAGAGCAGAAATGACCACGCTGGAAAAGAATCTGGCTGAGCAAAACAAAGCAGAAAGTCTGCAATCTGCCAAAATAAGCGATCTGGAATCCGTTGAAAACAAACGGAAAAGCGATCTGGAAGCAGCTGAGAAACAACAAGATACGCTTTCCAAAAAGCTTGCCGACCATAATCGGGCCTTGGATGCACGCAGGAACGAATTCAAACTCACCAAAAGTATGGTTGAGTCGCTGGAAGGCTTCCCGGAAAGTATCAAATTTTTGAGTCAGGACAAGGAGTGGGCCAAGCGTTGCCCGTTATTATCGGACATGCTATATGTGCGTGAGGAATACCGGATTGTGATTGAAAACTATCTCGAAAATTACCTGAACTACTACGTGGTTCCGGATGCAGCCGAGGCCATGAAAGCCATTGGGTTGCTGGGCCAGAGTCAGAAAGGCCGCGCTAATTTCTTCCTGCTGGATGCGTTCAGGGATTACCAGGCGCCATTGGCTTTGTTTTCTGGCGGACTCAGGGCTGCAGATGTGGTAGAAGTGGAGCCGCAATATCGTCCGCTGATGGAATTCCTGCTCGAAAATGTAGTCATTTCTGATGAACCCAACCCGCCTGCCAACACCCCTGGCGATATGGTCGTTTTGTCTAAAGCAGGCACCTATGTAAAGCGAAAGTTTTCCATGAGCGGTGGATCA
>DLXL01000403.1:3843-10557 GCA_003448025.1 Saprospirales bacterium
GGATCAGTTGGCTCGTTTGAGGGCAAAAAAATTGGGCGGAAGAAGAACCTGGAGATGTTGGATACAGAAATCAAAAAATTGGAAGGTACTGAAAATCAGCTGAATACACAGTTGAATACACTCCGCGCCCACATTAGTGCATTACGCAACTCAGCCCAATCACAAGCCCTTCAAAAGGAACGTGAAATACTGAACCGTTTAAGTCAGGAAAAGGCCGGAATGCAAGCAAAATTGGATAATATTGCAGCCTTTGTTGCCAATTTTGACGCTCAAGCCGGAGATGCTAACCAACGAATCAAACATCTGACGGAAAACAATACAGATATTGAACATCAACTTTCCGGGAAAAATGCGGCGGCCGAGGCCCTGCGGGAACGGTTAAATAATGCAGATGGATCCTTTAGAGATGTGGCAGAACAACTGAGCCACGCAAGCGCCCAATACAATCAAAAAAATATTGAGTTCATCCGACAGCAAAATAAGGTTAACACCCTGCGTCAGGAGCTCACATTCAGGGAAAACAGAAGAAATGATCTGCGCCAATCCATGGCAAATGCACAAGCCTCCCTGGCAAAGAATGCAGATGAGTTAAGTTTGATTGAATCCGAAATTCTACGTTTCGCCCAGGAATTAACGGAATCTTATAAAGAGAAAAAAGAAAAAGAAGCCGCTTTGAGTGGCGTAGAGCAGGCGTATTTCAAAGCACGAAACGAAATCCACGAACTGGAAAACAAGCAACGTGAAAATTTCCGGAAACAGCAGGATTTACAAGTTTTGGTAAATCGCCTGAAAGAAAAATTTAACGACGTAAAATTTGAAATAACGGCGATTGGCGAACGACTTAGGGCGGAATTTGGCATTGGTGTGAACGATGTAATCAATCAGGAACCCAATCCGGCTTTTCAAACAGAAAACCTTGAACGTGACGTCAACAACCTGAAACGCCGGCTGGATAATTACGGCGAGATAAATCCTATGGCTATTGAGGCGTATAATGAGATTAAGGAACGCCATGATACCATTGCCGGACAGCGGGATGATATTCTGGCCGCCAAAGAAAATCTCGTTCAAACCATGAAAGAGATCGAGGAAACGGCTACAGCCAGATTCCTCGAATCCTTTGCTCAGGTGCGGGAGAACTTTATCACCGTATTCCGCACCCTTTTCACAGAAGAGGATACGGCAGATTTGTTGTTAACCAATCCGGATAATCCGCTGGATTCAGACATCAATATCATTGCCAAGCCCAAAGGCAAACGTCCGCAAACCATCGCCCAACTTTCCGGTGGTGAAAAAACCCTCACCGCAACAGCCTTGTTGTTTGCGTTGTACCTGCTCAAGCCGGCGCCATTTTGCATTTTCGATGAGGTGGATGCTCCCCTGGATGATGCCAATATTGAGAAATTCAACCGGATTATACGCCAGTTTTCAGCGCAATCCCAGTTTATCGTGGTGACCCACAACAAAGCTACCATGGCTGCTGTAGATACCATTTATGGCGTTTATATGCCAGAACAAGGCGTTTCCGCCGTTACTCCGGTAGACTTCCGTAAGCTCAATCACGAAGCGCTCGTGTTCGAAGCAGGGTAGGGGGCCAGGGGGATGCCCAGGTCCTCTAAAGTTTTGGCTTTCAAAGGGTTATCTGTAATCAGGCTTACGGATTTCACCTCCAGATCCTTCAGAATTTTTGCAGCAGCCCTGAAATCGCGGGCATCATCCGCATACCCCGCTGCCATATAGGCTTCTGCCTGCCGCATGCCTGCTTTTTTAAAGCCCTGGCTTTTCATCAGCGCCAGGTGGCCATTGCCTTTTCCCTCCTGATCCATTAAAATGATGATGCCGCATCCAGCCTCCTGGATCAGTTGCTGAGCTGCTTCCATTTGTTGCCGGCAATCACACTCTACGCTGTTAAATACATGGCCGTAAATGCAGGAAGAATGTATCCTGCACAGCACTTCTTTTTGCCCTTCCGGACTGCCCATCACCATTACAATGGTTTCTTTTTGACCGTCGTAATACAGAATTTCCCGGTATTCTCCGAAGCGGGTTTTGAGGGCGCCTTCTGCCAGTCTGTGAATCATATTAGCATATTTTTTTAGTTAAAGCATGGCTCTTCACTTGAACAAAATTAATATTTATGAATACATTTGCTCAGGTGGTGAAGCATTTAGCCGTCTCATTGTATCCTGCAAAGGATATTATTTTTAATCATCTTAACCCTGTCTCGATATGATCAAGTTTCTGAATGGTGCATTATTTATATTCTTATATGCATGTTTTACCCCATTTGTACTCTTTAGTCAATGCAGTTCACCTGCGGGATTCAGCGTTTACCCGCCACTGACATCCTCTACTATCGCCTTCAAATGGAACGCAGTGTCCGGCGCCACATCCTATCAAATCCGGTATTGGGAAACCCAAAACCCTGGTGAAAAAACCGTGGTGGATCAGTTTGGGCCATCTCCTTTTTCCTTAAGGGGATTAAAAAAAAGCACAGCCTACCAAATTCAAATCCGTTCCGTTTGTAACGGGAATTATTCGAATTGGTCTTCGTCTGTTTCCGCAACAACTTCCAACAGTTCTGGCTCCTGCGGCGGCCCGGCCAACGTTACTGCAAACGTTAATGGCAACAATGTACTCATTAAATGGACTTCTACTGGTATATATGGGTTGAAATACCGATTGGTAGGCACCCAGGACTGGTTTGTTCCAGCCGGGGCCATGAATACCACCGGTATGTCCTTTCAATTAAATCAACTCCTTCCAGGTAGTTACGAAGCCAGAGTTCAAAAAAACTGCAGCAGCACCAGCAGTACACCTGCTACGGTGTACTTTCAAATAGCCTTTCCCTGCACCACACCAGCGCCGCCAGCTATTACGCCCGACGTTTATCAGGCAACGGTAACCTTGCCATCAACTCCAGGTGTGTTAGGTTATGTCATTTCCTATCGACTCGCTCCCAATGGAACATGGATTCAGAGCAGTCAGCAAAATGGCTCAAGCTACTTAATATCCGGCCCTTTACTACCCTCCACAAACTATGAGGTGATGTTGATGTCAGTATGCACAGGAGGAAACAGCAATTTTTCCCCGATTACTGTTTTTACTACTTTGCCGCAACCAATCACCACTTGCCTAAAGGAAAAAAATGCAGGTAAAAACATGTCCAGTCATGAACTGGAGGCCGTAAAAGCATATTTCAACCGTCCCAGTCCATTTTCCTTTGGAGAAATGATTGGCATCAACGACGGTGGCTTGATTTTTCGCTCTTTCCAAAACCAGGCATCGAACCAGATTACCCAGTTAACGCGTCATTTCCGCAATTTTCACACCATGGATGAGGATTTTGACGCAACACTCAATGATTATAACAGTAATATAAAACCCAAAAACACGGTTCCGGAAGGCACTCCTGCTAATATTGGATACAACAAAGGTTTGTACCAACTTTACCACAATACTCATGGCTTTACCGGTATAACCGCCTCTACCGAAATATTACAATACGCTCCGCAATCCTGGAAAGATAAAATTTACCGGGAGAGTGACTGGTCTGCACAAGGTCCGGCTGGTATACGACTGTCGTTTAAAAACTACACTAAGACATTCATCCAGCATTTTGCACCGGCAAATGGCAACGCCTCACAGTTGCTGGCTGCCAATTTTCAGGTAGGCAACGAATTATGGGATTACCCGGTAAAAGCTGATTACCAAAGTTTATTGCTGGGCGCCAGAGATGCTTTTATAACACAATATGGCCCTAAATCGCAGGGGGGATGGAAAATGCGCCTGATTGCCGGAGCATTCCAGGCCTATCGGGATGGCAATTGCACAGGCACCCTGCGCGATGCGTCCAACTGCAATAACGACCTGCTGCGACATGATTTTATTGGCGATTATCTGGATGTTGCACCCGATCAGTGTGGGTTGCTTCAAGACCTGGACGCCATTGATTGCCTTCCGTACAGCTCCAATTCTGGTACCACCAACTGGACTTTTCCGGAGGATCCAGATTCTGAAACCCGACAAATTGCCTCTCTGGCTGCCTGGCTGAAGGCTAACAGAGACGAAACCAACGGCATCCTTACACAAACCAGCATGTGGAGTTCTGAATTTGGTTTTGACAGCCACACGGTTGGTGAAAAAACACAGGCGGCATACCTGTTGCGTCGCTTGTTCCTGCATAGCAGATACCATTTTGAAAAGGTATACATCTACAATGCCTTCGACGCAACATATCCTGGCGGACCCGGGTATGACGGTTTGTACGGAAGCTCCGGACTTTGGCGGCAAGGCAAACAGGGCGTCTGGCCCTCACCTCTGGTGCAAAACAATGCCACTCCCAAGCCAGCCTGGCATGGCCTGATGGACCTTAAGTCCAGGTTTGGACAGCACGTTTTTTTTGGTGTATTGGCTGAAAATCAGGATGTTGTATCCATCCTGATGGCCAAACCAGATAGCACCGATCCGTTTATCGTGTTTTGGTCGCCCAAGGCCACCACAGATGCAAATGCCGATCAAAATGTGGCCGTTTCACAAGCCATCAGCTGGCAGCAATGGCTTCCGGCCGGCTACCGCCTGGAAGGAGACACGGCGCAGTTGTTTGCCCATAGTGAAAATGCCGGCTGGTTTTTCGATGCCTGCTCAGGCACTCAATGTGGTACTGCCCAGATCAAAAATGTCAGAAGATACCCGGCGTTTGTGCGGCTCGTGCCATGCAATGGCTGCTTGAATGTTACCAATCCCGGGCAGATAGCAGCGCCTGCTGTAAGCTCTGGTACACCGCCTTTTGATCCGGATGTGATTCAAAATCAATCACATGCCAATGGAGGCGATATGACAGTCCCTGTAGTCTATCAATGGCAAAGCTCATTGGACCAAAGCCTTTTTGCTGATATCCCGGGAGGCACTTCAGCCACCTATAATCCACCTGCACTGAATCAAACCACTTATTTCCGCCGCAGCGCCCGACGATTGAATTGTCCGGACTGGGTGCACAGTTCTTCCATTGGAATCACCATCAATCCGTCCAGCAGCTGCCCGCTTATCAGTCGTTTTGAGCGAAAAGCGCATTTCATGAGCAACTGTAATCCACAAGGGGATTACTATTTTGAGATTCAGGTAGATCAGGTCAACGCTGATGTGACAGTAGAATTGGATAACCTGCCAGGTAACGGCATCAACATACCAATGTCCTTGTTGAATGGTGTTCCTTTTACCCCGGGCAGTTTCCAAACACATGTTCAGTATATAGATGCCCAAACTTCCCGCTGGCATATTAAAGCTAATAATGGCTCCAGTCAGGTGTTGAGGTTGTACTATTGCTGGGCCAATAATTACCCGCCGGTAGCACAATCCAGTGCCACCAATTTTTGCAATAATCAGATCGTATATTGTTCAGAGGCTTTTAATGATCCCGGCTCTGAAAACCGAAACTGGCAGGGGCATTCAGTTGGCAATTGGAGCATCTGGCCCAATCCGGGGGCGGATCAATTGCATCTCAGCTTAGGAGATGCCACAGCAGAAAACACCATCAGGGCTGGTATTTGGTCATCAACAGGGCAGTTGATGCTGGAAAGCTGGCTGAATACCGGCCAAATACAAATCTTAAATACCCAAGCCTGGCCTGCCGGCATGTATGTCGTAACTATTTGGCTCAATGGGGTTTTGGAGAGAAAAATTTGGGTAAAGAGGTAGTTTTATTTACCGCAGAGACGCAGAGGAGATTGGTTACATACCCTCTGCGTCTCTGCGACTCCGCGGTAAAAAAAACTCCTCACTTATCTGCGACTCCGCGGTAAAAAAAACTCTTCATCTACCTCATCTTTACATACACACGAGCCGCCCCCTTCAATTTATACTCCGGGAGCTCATCTGGCTGCCCCATGTTTTGGGTATCCCAGATGCGAAGTGTATCACCATGCAACTGCCAGCCAAAAGCTACAGCTTCCGCCTCCTTTCCCTTTATTGCCATATTCATCAGGTTCATGGGAGGTGTAGTGATACAGCTGCTGCCTACACCGGCAATCCAGGGTTCGTACATATCATATTCACCAAAATTCACCATGCTGCCATCTGCATGCAATTCAGACACTGACGCAATAGCCATTTCACCTTTTTTCGTTTGGTACTGATAGTTGCCAGCCAGTCGCAGACGCGCGAGTCCGAGAGTTAGGCCATCCATATTTCCTGTGCTCACTTCATCTTTGGCAATAAAATCTTTAGGCCAATATTCTGGTGCAGGTCCGGTGAAAGTAAAGCTCAGTAAGCCGGTTTTTTCATCCAGGGTAGCTGTAATAGGTTTATCTTCAAAACCCTGGAATTTTATACTCAGGGTGTTTGGGCCACTCACGGTATAGATGCCAATGCCTGCGTCAGACATGCAGGAGGTGATAATCACCGTGTCTTTGTTGGTAAAAATCAGTTCGCCACAATCCAGATACGCCATCGTATCCGGAACATTGGCCGCAAACAAGGCATCGTGAAATGGTTTATTTACCCAATATTTGTGCTTAAGCAAAGCGGAGGCATCCGGAGCCGGAGGGGCTGCAGGTTGGTTTTGACAAGCCGTGAAAATTAAAAAGGCCGCAAAGGCTGACAACAAGTTTTGTTTCATGAAAGGTCAATAATTATAACAATGTGATGTATTCACCGCGAAGAACGCAAAGTGCGCAAACATCGTGATTTTGCGCACTTTGCGTTCTTCGCGGTGAA
>DLXL01000403.1:10683-20385 GCA_003448025.1 Saprospirales bacterium
ACTTTGCGTTCTTCGCGGTGAGCCGACAAAGGTATATCCACACTCCAATTAATCGGCAAATAGCATTACTTTAATAAAAATCTTGCAACTAACAAAACAGTCTTTACATTTGAAACTCCAAAAGCCAAACCCCGTTATTCTTTTACTCAGCGCAAATAAAAACAAATTATATGTCGAAAAACGTCAGAAACCTGTCGTTTCGCAAGGGAATGGAAGACAACCTGTTCGAAAATCTGGCCGAAACCCAATCGGAAACCGGCGGATTGGATCAGGAAAAAATCAAAAGCCTGGCCGATAAATACCTCATCGGAAATGCCAATGCCTATGGCGCGGCAACTTTTTATGATTTCCTCAATCCGGAGAAAAGCAATAAAAAGGTTTTTACCTGCGCTGGCAGTGCCTGTATGTTGGCCGGCACGCAAAAGGAATTACACCAGTGCCTGGAAAAGCACTTCGACGCTTCAGAAATAGGCGAAGTGTATTGCCTGGGGCGCTGCTATGAAAATAATGCTTTTCATATCAATGGTCTGAACTATTCCGGCGATGATATCCAACAGATAGACGCACTTAAAACAGGTAAAGTAAAGGCCTTGCCCGACCATTACCACGTTGGTTCGATGGGAAAAGGCATTCTGACCGATCCGAAAATCACCCATGAATTATGTGAGCGTACACTCACTCAATTGCTGGAGCGCGATCCGGATGCCCTTTTAGCTGAAATATCCGAGTCTGGCCTTCGCGGCCGGGGTGGAGCAGGTTTCCCACTGGGCATCAAACTGGCAGGGGTTAAAAAAGAAGTAGCCGATCAAAAATACATCGTCTGCAACGCCGATGAAGGCGATCCGGGTGCTTTTTCCGACCGCTATCTGATGGAGCAAAGAGCGCATCTGGTACTGTTCGGCATGGCCGTTAGCGGCTACATCACCGGTGCTACCGAAAGTGTGCTGTATATACGCGCCGAATATCCGGAAGCCATTGAGATTACCCGCCAGGCAGCTGAATCCTTCAATAAACTTTACCCTTACACCAAAGCCAATGGCGAAGTGGTAGATCACAAAATTTTTGTGGTTAAAGCCCAGGGCGCCTACATCTGTGGAGAAGAAACGGCCCTTTTGTCGTCGCTGGAAGGCCTTCGTCCGGAAGTGCGCACACGTCCGCCGTTTCCGGTGCAATACGGTTTGTTTGGCAAGCCTACTGCCGTAAACAACGTGGAAACACTGGCCAACCTGCACTTCATCCTCACAGAAGGAGGCGCCGCCTATAAAGCGGTGGGTACGGCCAAATCTTCCGGCACCAAGCTGCTTTCGCTGGATAGTCATTTCAACCGCCCGGGACTCTACGAAGTAGACATGGGAACACCGCTTTCGGTGGCCATTCGTGAACTGGGCGGCGGCCATAAAGAACCGGTAAAAGCTTTCCACATTGGCGGTCCGCTGGGTGGACTGGTGCCCATGAGCAAAATTGATGACCTGACCATTGATTTTGAAACCTTTGCCGCCAACGGTTTCCTGCTTGGCCATGCGTCTATCCTGAGTATACCCACCCGGTTCCCCCTGGTGGAATATCTGGAGCATTTGTTTGCATTCACCGCTCACGAAAGCTGCGGCAAATGCTTCCCCTGCAGAATTGGCTCCACCCGTGGCAAAGAATTGCTGCAAAAAGCACAAACAAGCGATTACAAAATTGATCGCGAACTCTGGAACGACCTGATTGACACCCTGGAAAAAGGCTCGCTTTGCGCCCTGGGCGGAGGCCTGCCACTTCCGGTTAAAAATGCGATGCAGTACTTCCCTGAAGAATTGGGAGTTTATTTCAAATAAACGGTTTGAAACCTGTTTTTCAAACAAGTAAACGGATCTAGCTTATGTCTAACATCACCACCACAGTTGCCTACATAAACGAAAAGCCTTACGTTTTCGAACCGGGCGAAACCATATTGCAGTTCACCCGCCGTCACTGGGGAAAAGACAGCATTCCCACCCTTTGCGACGCACCCAACCTGGAGGCCTTTGGCGCCTGCCGGGTGTGCAGCGTGGAGGTGGCGCTGGAACAAAACGGTCCGCGCCGCACCAAAGCTTCCTGCCATACCATGGTGGAGCAGGGTATGTTCATTTACACGGAATCGCCCTCCATCCAGAAGCTTCGCAAAAACATCATCGAACTGGTGCTCACTGACCACCCGCTCGATTGCCTCACCTGCGAGGTGAACGGCAACTGCGAATTGCAGGACACCGCAGCCCGTGTAGGCATCCGCAAGGTCCGTTATCCGGATGGCAAAAACCACCTCGAGCGGGAGAAAGACCTCAGCCACCCGTACATGACCTCCGATATGTCGAAGTGTATCATGTGCTATCGCTGCGTGCGTGCCTGCGATGAGGTGCAGGGCCAACTGGTACTGAGCGTGGCCGGTCGCGGTTTCGACAGCAAGATCATCAAAGGCATGGACCAAAGTTTCTTTGAGTCCGACTGCGTTTCCTGCGGAGCCTGCGCACAAGCTTGTCCAACCAGCGCCATCTCCGATATTTATCAATCCAAGGCCGTGGTGGGCCAGGATAAGGTGCGTACGGTGTGCACCTACTGCGGAGTAGGCTGCAACCTGGAAGTCAGCGTGAAAGACAACAGCATCCTGAGCATTCAGGCCCCCTGGGATGCCGAAGTGAATCAGGGCCATACCTGTTTAAAAGGTCGCTACGCCTTCTCCTTCTACAACCACCCGGAACGCCTGCAGTACCCCATGATTCGGCGCAACGGCGAATTAGAGCGGGTGAGCTGGGACGAAGCCTACGATTACATTGCCGAACGCTTGACCGACATAAAGGCCAAATACGGTCCGGATGCCATTGGCGGCATTTCTTCTTCCCGCTGCACCAACGAGGAAAACTACCTGATGCAGAAATTCATCCGGGCGGTGATCGGCACCAACAACATCGACGGTTGCGCACGGGTATGTCACTCGCCAACCGCCATCGGTATGCAGCGCTCCTTTGGTACCGGCGCTGCCACCAACTCTGTGGCCGACATCAAGGAAACGGATTGCATTATGGTTATTGGCGCCAACCCAACGGAAGGCCACCCGGTAACCGGCGCCAAACTGCGCCAGTTTGCCATGAAAGGCAAGCCCACCATCGTGGTGGATCCACGCCGCACGGAACTGGCCAAGTACGCCACCATCCACCTGCAATTGCGCCCGGGTACCAACATCGCCGTGCTGGATATGATGTTGTACTACATCATCAAGGATGGTCTAATGAAAGAAGATTTCATCGAAGCGCGCACGGAAGGATACGAAGAATTCAAACGCAATATCCTGAATATCAATCTGGACGAGCTGGAAGAAGTATCCGGCGTGCCACGCGAACAGGTGCGTGCAGCCGCTAAATTGTACGCTTCTGCTCCCAAAGCCATGCTGTTCCACGGATTGGGCGTGACCGAACATTACCAGGGCACCTACACGGTGATGCAGATAGCCAACCTGGCTATGATCACCGGCAACGTAGGCAAACCCGGCTGCGGCGTGAATCCGCTGCGCGGACAAAACAACGTGCAGGGCATGGCCGACATGGGCGTACAGCCTTATCAGGGCGCCGGCTATCTGGATATTACCGACCCTAAAGTCAACGAGCTGTACAACAATTTCTACGGGGTGAAAGTGCCCATGGAAGCCGGACTCAAGATCCCGCAGATGTACGACGCCATGATTGAAGGCAAATTCAAAGCCCTTTGGATCATGGGGGATGATCTGGTGCAGTCCGACCCGAATACCAACCATGTACTGAAAGCGATCAACAACCTGGATCTGCTCATTGTACAGGAGATTTTCATGACCGAAACGGCCAAACATGCCGATGTGATCCTGCCGGCGGCATCCTTCCTGGAAAAAGAAGGCACCTTCACCAACGGCGAGCGCCGCATTCAGCGGGTAAACAGGGTAGTGGAGCCCATTGGCGAAACCAAAGCCGATGGACAGATCATGGTGGACATCATGAACCGTATGGGCTACAAACAAGCCCCGTACACCGCCAAAGGCATGCTGGGGGAGATCTCTCAGATCGTTCCGTTCTTTGCCGGCGTGAAGTGGGACGAACTGGGCGAACAGGGCAAACAATGGCCCGTACAACCCGACGGAACCGATACCAAAATCCTGCACACCGACACCTTCAAGCGTGGCAAGGGCAAATTCCAGTTCCGCGAATACGTGGAAAGTCCGGAAATCCTGACCTATGGCAAGGATTATCCCTACATCCTGACCACCAACCGCGTGCTGGAGCACTACAACGCCGGCACCATGACCCGCCGCACGCCCAACCTGGAAATCGTTACAGAAGACGTAGTGCTTATCCACCCGGATGACGCCGCCAAACACAACATTGGCGAAGGCGATTGGGTGTGCATCGAGTCAGACCGCGGCAAGGTAGACATCAAGGCCAAAATTACCGATGAGGTAAAACCAGGCGTGATCAGCACCACCTTTCACTTCCCGGAGCTACTGGTCAACATCGTAACCTCCAGCATCAGCGACAGCGAAGCCAAGTGTCCGGAGTTCAAGGTGGTTGCGGTGAGGATTCGGAAGGCGAGAAGGGTGGAGGAAAGGCATGCGAAGGAGTGAATTACATGATTGAAGATTACATGAGTACATGATTGAAGAGGGAGGGCGCTCGGTTAGGTATGGGTTTGGATGCCAGGCCGAATGTATTCCCTCTTAAATCATGTCAATGCCGAGCCAAAACTCAGCAAAAAAGGCACATAAATAATGAGCAAAAAATTTTATCTGGCATCTGCATCCAACACATTACCCCCAATTTATTACCTTTTAAAGGAAAAAGGGTATTCAATACGAGTGGAAAACACCTTTTGGGTGGCGGAAAATGAAACAACTCAAATTTGTTCTTAAGATTTATTGATGTTAGCGGGGTTAGTCTTTTTATATGAAAACAAAGGGGAAGATCGGAGAATAGATGATGAGAGAATCGTGGAGTTTGGAAAAATGTATCCATAAGTGCTTCTGTTCAACCCAGCCTTTCGTAAAAAAAAATACATATAAACATCAACTCACCAAATTATTACACTTTATGAAACACTACCTTCAATCAAGATTCTTTAAACTTCTGCTGCTGGCTATTGCTTTTACCTTATCCTACATAGAACAGCTACCGGCTATTAATCATTATTTTGAAGGGGACACGCTGTATGTTTGGGCGGAAGGAGGTCTTATTATCAGAGATACTAATTCAATTTCCGGAAAAAGAATTACTGTAATACCTTATGGAGATAAAATAGAGGTATTGGGATCGACCTTATATTCTTTACCATCAGATAGCATTAAATTCATAGAGCCCTGGCAAGACGCTTACCAACAACAATACACCGGATACTACTTGAAAGGACGATGGGTTAGAATTAAGTTCCAAGACATTTATGGCTATGTATTTGATGGCTATTTATCACACTTCCCAGCACCCCACAGGGGGGAATATGGATATTATGAGCACCTTACACTGTATTTGGAAAGGGTATTTGGAGAGCTTAACCAACAATATCAGAGCGGTAAGGAGTATGTACTTAAGGAAAAATACTACGGGCAAGGGGTAAGCTTTAAGAATATTGGTGCCAAAACTGCATATGTGAAAATTGTATTTCCAAATTTGTCGATTCAGGAAGTGTTAGTTTTTATCAAAAACAGCAAAATGGCTAGTGAAAATGATCAACCAATGCTCATTGAATCACATAAAACGCCATTTTCGGAAACGCTTAAGTTTAAGTATTACGAGAATGGTGATGGTTTTCTTTATCTTCATGAGGTTGGAAATACCGTAATTTTGGAATCAATTTCTTGGTGTTAGCAGAGCCTCAATTCACTCACCATACCACGAGCCTTACCTTTCACGCTGAATAGATTGGTGGGAAGCTAAACTAATTTCCGCCCCGGTTGGTCTTACCAAACATTAGTAAAACGGCATCCCGCCGCCGCGCTTGGGTCTTTTGACTAACGATATGCACATTAAATCGTTGATTGTTGTTAGTTTCTTACTGTGGTACCGTCAGTATGACAACTCATGTTGGGAAACAATCTGGTAAGGGTAAGACTGGATAGCCGCAGCTTTTACCGATTCCATCGGGCCCTGCTACCTCGGCAATCAAAATGAACCATTTGCCTACTAAAAATATCGTCTCCGTTTTTATAGGTTCCCAGGCCACCTCTGTCTTGAATGATCTTCTGATCAAGGATGGTGTGCACAATATCTACGTCATTGGAGTTTATAATCCCGTCATCATTGATATCCAATACAATTACGTCAATGGCATAGCCTGATTTATGCTTGCTAT
This sequence comes from Saprospirales bacterium, assembly GCA_003448025.1. Taxonomy (GTDB): domain Bacteria; phylum Bacteroidota; class Bacteroidia; order Chitinophagales; family Saprospiraceae; genus M3007. The sequence continues at coordinate 17,008 of DLXL01000403.1, forward strand.
TTTTAGCAGCGCCGCCAAATTCTGATAAAAGGTAATTATCCCATTCCCAACGTCGACCACTGACTGCAAACAGACTTGTCTTATACCCTTGACGAATTAATTCAGCTTTAAGATCAGCATAATGGGTCTTAACCTTTGTATCCACGCCGATCAAGGAGTTGGCATACAACCAAAATAGACTGATTAGAATGATCAGCATCCATAGAACTCGGGAAAAAGTTTTTTTCATAGGGTAAATTTGAGCAAATATGCAAGTCAATTTCAGCCCCTGCCCAGCTTTCCCTCTCACTAGCAAATCAGCATCCCAGCTCCCCTCATCCCTACCGCACCAGCGTAACATCCCCTGAATACGTCACCGTTTCTCCATCGAGGAAAGCAATGGTGGCTACCCAAACATAGACTCCGGGCACCATAGGTTGGCCGCGGTGCGTGCCATCCCAGGCGGCATTCATATCATTGACGGCCACATCCATTGCCTCAAATATCTTTTCGCCCCAGCGGGAATAAACAGCCAGGTTGGATATCCGGGTGTACTGGTCGCCCGAAGGATAGAAATAGGTGTTCCCCACGTTTTCAGCATCAGGCGTAAAAACATTGGGAAAATACACCCGTTTGTTTTTTTCCACGGTCAGTTGCACCGTTGCGGAGTCCAGGCAACCCAGTTCGTTTTCCACGCGCAAGGTGTATGTTATATCATTAAATGGACGCACCCAGGTTTCAGGGCAGCTGAGGCAGCGCACAGAGCCTGGCTGTGGGTCCATCCACTGGTAAAACGTCTGGTCGCCGGTGTTGATCACCTCGCTTCGCAAATACAGACTGTCGCCAAGGCGCAGGGAGCCTGGGCCTTCGTTTTGGAGTAACTCCAGCAAAATGGACGAATATACCACTTCATAAAAGACGTAGGCGGTGTCGCAGCCGGCCGTAAGCATGGCACGATAATTACCAGGAGTAGTGACGTCGAAGACAGGCCCGGTGCTGCCGTCCTGCCAGGTGTACTTCAGTGCGCTGCCAATGGAGCTACCATATGAACTAGCGTCGAGTGAAACGGCTTCCACGCCTTCGCAAAGACCTTTTTTCAGGAATATGCTGTCGAAAGCTAATTCCCGGATAATCAACATGGTACTGTCATCCTTCACCGGCGTATCGGGGTTGTCGGACACCCGTTTGGTGCCTAGTGCAGCCGGCAGGTTGTACAACACGGCCTGATTTCGGTAAATGCCGGGCGCCGCCGGACCGGTATTCACCAGTATTTTGATCTCAAATTTGCCATTGGACAAGTCCATGTCCTCAAGCGCAAAAAAACTGTCGCCCGGCTGACTGGTCACATTGCCGCCCACCGGATTGCTGACCACTTTTACGAAAGTAAACCCGGGAGGGAGTTGGTCTTCGAGGCGTATGCCTTCATGTGGCCGGTTGGAAGTATTGACAATCTCAAAGGTGTATGCTACGTCGGTACACGGGAATACCTGCTCGTCCGACACGGTTTTGTTCAGGATGATGGTGTACGGACAGGAGCAGCCATCAGATGCGACAGCGGGTGGGCCGTTGAACAGCAACCTGCTGACACCCGTTACGGGGTCAATCTGATACAATTGGTTTTGGTCTGTCGTAGGAGTGGGGCTGCCGTAGGCAAAAAGACGACCGTATGCGTCGAAAAACAGGCTGCCACTGTTGAAAGGCACTCCTGAGGCGGGATAGTCATAGAAAAAGGCGCCGTTTAGCGGGTCTATTCTTACCAGTCGTTGGACGAACGAGTCATAACCGTACAGTTCGCCAGTCACGGGGTGGTAGGCGATGTCAAAAATCTGGCCCACCCGGTTAACGGGGATGGTGGTGGTGGGGTAGCCCGGCAGCTCCAGGTCTATGAGTACGATCTCGGCTATCTGTGCTAAGCCCCCAAAAGGATATCCAGTGCCGATGACCACCAAGTATTTTCCATCCGGGGTCACATCACCTGCAAAATAGGAAAGATTTAGATTAAGCGGCAGATTGGCCAGGGTCTCAGGCTGCCCGTTGGCATCGATGCGTATGAGCGTACCGAGGATTGGGTTAAGGCAATAAATCAAATTGTCGATGATACGGAATCCCGCCGCGTTAATATTAAAAGGAATATTGGCATTGAGATTTTTAAATACCACAACATTGGTCTGAGGATCGATCAAGACTTCGTTAAGCGAAGTTGGATTTGAGTTAAGGGTAAGAAAAAATTGATCCTCGCACGTAAATGGTTTTTGTGCGGTGGAGGGAGCCTGATGAATAAACACAGCCAATACCATCATCAATCCCCAGATTATCGTCCGAAAAGGCTTTATGGTCAACATAGGTTGCAATTTTTATGATCATCAGAAAAAAAACGAAGTAGATCCTGAGCGCATACCTATTGTGTTTATTCCGATTATCCGAATGCTTCGGGCACAACACAACCGGATAGTAATACTGTTATTTTAAGTGATCATAAATCGTGAAACCTGATTACAGGTGCATTGTTGCAGCAGAAGAGGTAATTGTTCTTCTGTTTGTCACATAATGTATCAAAATGACAGTGCGTGACAACTAAACTTTACGCCCTGCCGGGTCTTCCCTCACAATAGCAAAATGGCATCCCGCCGCCGCGCTTGGGTCTTCCTGACTTCTTCGGGACAGGTCTTGGCCCAGCGTAACGTCCGTGAGTGGCTATTATACACATCAAGTCTGGCCCAAGAGCTGGTAAGCATGCATGGCTACCCACACGGATAACTGAGAACTTTTTTCGATCTGGCTCGGTTGTTCAACAAAATAGCACCCCGGCATTCTGCCAGCGCGCTTGGAAATCCACATATTTACCAGTATCTTTGGGGGCCAACCTGACTGCATATCATGACCATAGAACGCACGGCAGATGCCATCATAGTAAGACTGCCAACAAATATTAACATTGAGGAGATTCAGCGTTTTTTAAACTACCTCCGGTACAAAGAAATTGTTGCCAAGAGCAAGGCGACCCAAGAGGAAATTGACAAGCTCGCCAGAGAGGTCAACAAAAGTTGGTGGGAGAAGAACAAACATCGTTTTCTTCCTGAAGAATGAAATTTGTTGTTGATAGCAATATTGTCTTCAGCGCCATGCTCAACCCCTCAAGTAGTATCGGCGATATCCTCTTGAACTCTCAGGACACATTCACTTTTTGCGGCTGCGAATATTTGCGCGAAGAAATAAATGAGCATAAAGTTAAGATTATCAAGATATCCGGGTATGATGAGCTCGAATTTGACGAGGTGAAATATTTAGTGTACAAACAGGTCGACTTCTTTTCGGAAAGTACTATTCCTTTTGAATTCTGGCAGAAATCCGCTGACCTTGTTAGGGACATAGATTTGGGCGATATTTCTCATGTTGCAC
>DLXL01000463.1:0-983 GCA_003448025.1 Saprospirales bacterium
ACTTCCCAAATAGACAGCAGCATTAAATTAACCTAGTCCGGTATCACCCCAAACGTTAGAATACGGATCGTATCCTTTGCTAAAACCTCTGCCGGACTTAGCCCATGAAAAAACTTCAGCATCCCAAACCAGAAATAGTTAATACCTATGGCCCAGCGCAGGAGCTTGGTGGACTGGCCGTATACAAGTGCAGGGAAGATGGATCTAAAATTCATAGTCTACAGTTTTAGAGGTGATCATTTATTCCTCTGCCGCCTGCCCCTTCACATAAGTGGCATATACATAAATATGAGCATTTACATCTTCCAGGTTGCTGTAGATCAATGGTTTTACATCATCCCATTTTAAGCCGCCAACACCAGTAGCTACCCGGGGCAAGGCTACACTTTGCAAACCCTCTTCCTGAATGAGTTTTTTCAACTCTTTTAAAGCATGCCCAACGTATTGAAGTGTAGCATGACCGGCGTGGCCTCCATGACCGTGCCCAACAGGTGGTTCCTGCGTCAATAAATTAACAATACGCTTGCCTTCAGCACCACTCCAAATCCACGCGTGTCCGGGTTTTGGATTTACCTGATGGCACCAGTGCCGAAAATCTTTCACCATGGAAGGGTAGTCCTGACGAAGACTTAATGCCAGTCCACTTTCAAAGTGATCATGAGGTGCAATTCCATGTGCTATGACCTGTGCTTTAGACAACAAAATGTCGCCGCTTACTTCTTTTATCATGAGGAACAAGATTTTAAATTTCATGCAAGGTGGCCACATTTGGATCAGCAGGCCGATGATGGAGGTCCGGTATTTTGGTGATTTTTATCACCTACGCAAATCATTTTCATTTTTGACATAAATCATTTTCAGGTATCAACCCTGACAGGACCTTTGCTACATAAAAATAATAAAAAGGAGGTTAATATGTCACTCGTTAAATGGAATCCAGAAAGCAGCTTATTCCCTTCATTTTCTAACTGGATGGAAGATAT
>DLXL01000463.1:1155-12224 GCA_003448025.1 Saprospirales bacterium
ATTTTTTCCAAGATGGCCCTTTCAAGTCAATGGTAAAAGGTGTTTCCGTTCCGGCTGTTAATGTAACGGAAAGTAAAGATGCCTTTAAAGTGAATGTGGCAGCACCTGGCTTTAAGAAAGGTGATTTCAAACTGGAAGTACGCAATGGATACATTACCATTTCAGGAGAGTCCAGCGCCTCGAAAGAGGATCAGGAAGAGACTTTTACCCGGCGGGAGTATGCCTACAACACGTTCAGCAGGTCGTTTAGTTTGCCGGAAAATGTAAATGCAGATGCTATTTCTGCCCAATATGCGGACGGGGTACTTAAAGTAACCTTGCCAAAGAAAAAGGCAGAGGAAAAGGCAGGCAAACAGATTACCGTGGATTAATTGATTAATAACCAACCTAAAGAGCTCCCCGGATTTTTCCGGGGAGCTCTTGTTTTTTTAACTGGCAGCTGAAGCTTAATTATATAGCAAAAACCACCCGAAAAACACTGTTTAACCACAACTTTATCTATTTTCGCGCACCATCAACGCGAGATTATGTCTTCTGCCCGAACCCTCCTGGAACAACTCCTTGCCAAAGGCAAACTCGAAGCCGCTCTGGAAGCATCCATGATCCTGTGCAAACATTACCAGGATCAGGAAGGTAACGCCATAGTGGTGCAGCAGTCCGGGCAGTTTCACAACCTGATGGATGATTACCATGCAGGGACCATCAGTTTGGATGATTTCAGGCCGGAACGCGCGCGTATAAACCGTGCCATGTTGGAATGGGTTCACAGTATTCCAGCTACCTGGACCACCCAAGCACTTAGCGAAGGCGGATTCTCTGAAAAAGCCTATGCAAAGGAGCCGCCAATCGAAAAAAAGCGTTCCTGGTGGATAGCACTCATTTTATTATTCGCTCTTGGAACAGCCATTGCTTATTGGGTTATTACCAACCGCGCTCAGATCCCCTCCACTGCTGCTGAAAAGGCAGATCAAAAACCGGCAGCCAATGATCAAAATCTAAACATTCCGGGCGCCGTTTCTGACAAGTCAACCACAATGCACCGAAAGGAAGAAACTTCCCCCCTTAAAAGCAAATCGCAACCCCAAACCCTGCCAAAAACCACTTCCACTCAAAAACAGCGTTCTACACCATCCAGCACTTTACCCGCCAAAAGTGAACCGGCCCCTGCATCCAAAACAGCAAATACATCTTCAACATCAGATCAGAAGTTTAGAAGTTTGGCCAAAATGGCCATCTACGACGATATGGAACTAGGTTATATGGGAGATAAATACGCTTTTAAAAATGTACGAACTAAGGAAATCCTTTGCTGCTACGCAGCAGCTAAAGGGTTTTCCGATGGTAAAGCCTATGTAAGCCTGGATGGTATAAACTTTTTCTACATCAATAAAAAGGGAGATAAAGTGCTGAATTAGTCCAACTCCTATTTCTTTAACTTATAGGCAATCAAATCCAATTGCTCTTTAATAGCATCTAGTTGCGTGTGCAACTCGGCAATGTCGTCTTCCAGATGATGAATGCCCGCATTCTGGCGTGCCAACCGGTCGTCCATTTCGTGTTCTTTTCGCACCTCATCCATGGCGTTCATGATCACCCCAATGAACAGGTTTAATACGATCATAGTACCAAATAATACAAAAGATACAAAATAAAGCACCGCCGACGTTCCATGGCCTTCCGGCGTTACGCAGCCCGACTCCGGCCCATACCCCCACTTGGGATCGTTGCATCCAAACATATTCACATACATAATCTCCGTCCAGCCTTCCAGGGTACTTATCCGGAATAACGACAACATAGCCGTGCCCAGAGAACCAAAATGTAACGGATCATTTTTGCTGAAAATAAATACACCCATAGCGCCATAGATATAATACAACAACAACAACAGTATTCCCACGTAACCCATGCTGGGGATACTCTTAAGCATGGCGTTGATCAACATTTTAAGTTGTGGAAGTGCCTGTACCAAGCGCAACACACGAAGTACCCGAGCCAATCGAATAACAGCTACAAATCCTGCGTTAATCTCTGGCAACACGTGTGCCAGCCAACAAACTGCCACAATCACAAAGTCAAATACATTCCATGGATCTCGGAAATAATTCCAGGGTTTTGATCCTTCTGCTAATACTTTAATTAAAAACTCTGCAGTAAAAATCAACAGAATCAACAGATCCGCGCTTTCCAATACTCCATGCCAGGGTGAACTTTCCGTATGATACGTTTCGATTCCTACCAATACGCCGGCAGCTAATATTACTCCCAGAATAAGTTGATTAAACCAGCGGCTATCCGCTAATTGGCGAAAAAATGCAATGGACATAAGAGCTGATAATTTTGGGGCAAAACAACAAGAAAAGTGCGACCGGACACATGCCCGTCGCACTTTTTAATTTTTTTTAAAATATGTTGTGACCAAAGGTGATTCCCGCGTATAAATATCAAAACTTGGGAAACACAGACAAACACTATCCCCCAACCGATTTTTCTAAGAACCGATTCTACCCAGCTTTTCATACCGATTGTAAAGTCCAAAAAGCAAGCCGTTTCGTCCCCCCACGGAGCGGCTATTTTTTTTTACCTTAAAATGGTTACATCACCATAGATTACCTCGGATTCACCATCCGGAAATACAACTTCGGCATACCAGACATAAACCCCCGGGTTCATGGGCTCTCCTTTAAACGTTCCATCCCAGCCAAGACTTTCGTCATTGGGAAGGAATCTTTCCCTGACAAATAGCGCCTCTCCCCATCGATCAAAAATGGCCAATTTCCTGATCTCTACCACTCCTTTGGCATACAAAGTGAAATAATCATTTTCGCCGTCCTGATTGGGACTGAAGATATTGGGTGGATAGATAAGTCGTTTCCGGCTTACCTGAACCAATATGCGCTCCTCAGCGGTGCAGCCGTCCTCATCTTCAACGGTTACGGTGTAATATTGGCTATACAAGGGTTTAGCCCATGGATTTGGGCAATCTGTGCAGGATAAGTCTTTGGCCGGAGTCCATTGCCAGGAAGCAATCTGACCAGCCGGAATATTGGTAAGCGGAGCTAACTGAATGGAATCACCCTGATCGATTTTTTGAATGTCAGAAATATCAATAGTCGGGACAAAGGGCTGAAGAATAGTAACATTGGTTTCTGCCTTACAACCATTGGAGTCTTCTACCACCATACCATATGAGCCTTGTAATAATCCGGAATATGCCGTTTGGCCGGAATATTGCAGTCCCCCGTCAATAGAATACCGATAAGGCGGGCGGCCGCCGCTTACCTGACTGAAGTTTAGCAATCCTGTAGTGATAAAACAGTTTGGCTGTACAACTGCCGGCACAAAATCAGGGTCAGGAATGGCTTCCAATAACAGCGTGGTTTCTGAATGACAACCGTTTGTTGGATTGATAATTCGAATCGTATAGCTCCCGGCAGCATTAACTACCGGAGTTGGAGTATTGGCGCCACTAAGGATATTGCCACCGCCGCTGGTCGTCCAGCTGTATTGCATGGCGCCAATGGTTGGGCTGGAGCCCAGAAGAGTCACCTCGGTCCGGTTGCAGTGCAATGGAGCAGCAGGCATAATAAGGGCTCCCGGAGTATTGATATTTTCCTGTACCAATATTTGGGCCGTTTGAACACAACCATTATTGGTATTAGTTACCGTTAACAGATAATTGCCCGGCTCATTTACCGTAGGCATATAGGTACCTTGTCCGGATACAATATTTCCCCCGGAAGTGGCCCAACTGGCCTGATATCCTGCGCCCTGACTGGATCCTGAACCATCCAGCACAACAGTGTTTTGTGCGCAGGTAAGGGTTTGTGGTGAAGCGATGGCGGCAACAGGCAACACCGTATTGCTTCCTACATTGGTGATGACGCTGGACACGCAACCATTGGTATTATTGACAACCGTCAGGGTATATGTACCCGTACTGCCCACCACCGGCGAAAGGGTGTTCGCGCCACTCAGAATGGTTCCGCCATTGGAAGCTGTCCACTGATATGCCATATTACTGCCTGTGGAAGAGCCTGTTCCATTCAGGCTCAGGCTTTGGATGGTGCAGGTGAGATCACCGCCAGGTGCGGCTACAGCCAGTGGTGGAGTTACATCTTCCTGAACCTGAACTACTTGTTGCGCAACGCATCCGTTTATGGAACTGGTAACGGTAAGCACATAAGTGCCTGGTTCATCTACACTTGGGGTAAGGGAGTTTGAGCCACTCACAATATTACCATCCACCGTACTCCAGGATGCTCCGATGTTGCCGGCGCCGGGTTGCTGCACCTGTCCCTGCAAGGTGGTACTCTGTATGGCACAAGTCAGTATCCCAGGCAATTGTATGGTGAAACCCGGCGCCAGGGTATCAATACCCACCACCACAACATCGGTGGCTGTACAGCCATTGCTGTTGAGGGTAGCGGTAAAAGTATAGGTGCCGCTTTGGTTGATCTGAGGTGTAAGCGTGTTGGCACCATTGACAAGATTACCATTGGTGGTTGTCCACAAATAAGTAGCCGCTCCGCCGGTGGCAGATCCGCTCAGCGCCAGGGATTGTACCAAACAGGTCAGGTTATTGGCTGTGCCGGCATCCACTACGGGAGGCGTAACATTTTCCGGCACGGTTACACTGCTGGTTGCCACACAACCATTGGCAGCATTGGTTACGGCGAGGGTATATACTCCAGGCTCATTCACCAACGGCGTCAGGGTATTGGCGCCACTCATGATATTACCGCCATTGGAGGCCGTCCATTGATAAGAAAACCCCTGACCGGTGCTGGCACTGCCATTTAGAGTGGTTTGCAGCACTGAACAGGTTAGCGTAGCAGCTGTACCGGCATTCGACACTGGGGCATTCAAATCATTAAAAATCTGCACCTGATCTGAAGCAGTACAGCCATTGGCTGGGTTTTCCACTGTCAAGGTATAAATACCCGCCTGATTCACCGAAGGTGTCGGGGTGTTTCCTCCTGAAAGAATATTCCCGCCGCCGGAAGCCACCCAACTGAAAATCAACCCCGGCGATCCGGTACCGCTGCCCTGGATGACCAGCGCGTTTGTTAAACAACTCAGCGTGTCGTTCAAACCGGCATCGGCCAACGGAGGCACTGTATTTTGTGCAATATTGACGGTTTGAGTGGAAGAGCAACCATTATCCACATTTAAACAGGAAAAGGTTACCAACCCTCCTGCATCAATCACGGGCGACAAAGAATTGGCGCCGGAAACAATATTGGCGCCACCAGACGCTGTCCAGGAATAGGAGAAATTGCCGGGGAGTGACAGGTTTTGCCCTGTGATGGTTACTGATGGTGCATCGCAGGTAATGGTGGCTGGGGGCACAATTTGAATATTAGGCAGGTCAATGTTCTGTGTTACATCTACAGATGTGGTGATCGTACAGCCATTTACTCCATCTGTTACCGTTACAATATACAACCCGGGTTGGTTTACTATGATAGCGGAACTGGTTTGACCCGTTACAATATTTCCACCGTTGGCTTGCCACAGGTATTGCAAAGATTGGCCCTGAGCATTTGTATTAACCTGAACGGAAGTTTCCAGGCAGGTCAAAATATTAGGCGGTGCAATACTCACTATTGGGATTTGCTGATTTTCATATACCGCAACCGTATTCGTGGCAGTACAGCCATTGTTTGGGTCGGTGGTGGTGAGCAAATAAATTCCGGGTCCATCCACCTGAGCGGAGAACCCTGAAGTAAACAGGATATTGCCGTTTTGAGTGGTCCATTGTGCCGTTCCTGTTCCATCGCCAATCAATTCTAATTGTGTAGTCAGGCAGGTCAGGGTATCCGAGGGCGTTAAAATAAGTGCCGATGGCGCCACCGTGTCTTGTATTACCTGGATGGAAACATTGGCCAGGCAGCCATTGTTATTATTCGTGATTTGTAACTGGTAATCGCCAGGGGCGTTTACGATTGGGTTAAGTGTATTGTTGCCACTTAAAATATTACCGTTTGAGGTTGACCACTGATATACAAATTCCGGGCCCGCAGAAGAGCCTGATGCTGATAGCGTTTGGGTAAGTGCCGAACAGGTTAAGCTTCCCGGCATGCCAATCAGTACAGTAGGAGTTATATTATCCAACACCACAGTGGTAGTTTGCGTAGCAGTACAGCCATTAATAGTATTCAATACCGTGACAGTATACAACCCGGGTTGATCAACTACCGGCTGAAGCGTAGAATCTCCACTGAAAATGTTGCCGCCATTGGAAGCTGTCCAGTGAAAAAGCATAGGATCACTGCTGTTCAACTGACCCTGTAGTATGACATTGGTTTGGGTGCAGGTCAACAAACCAGGTGGCAGTATGGATATAGGTGGAGGGGCTACATTCACCGCAACAATGGCCAGATCCAATGCCGCACATCCGTTGGTCAGGTTGGTTAATATCAATTGATAAGTCCCTGGTGCATCAACGATTGGATTAGGAGTCCCTTGGCCGGCCACAATATTACCGTCTAAGGTTGACCACGCATAACTCAGATTTCCTGAATTACTGGAACCCATTGTGTTCAAACTAACCTGATTTATAAGGCAGGTCAGCGTATCCGGTGCGTTGGCAATGGCTACAACCACATTGGTATCTGCCTGAACACTTACCATGGCTGTATCTGCACATAAACTCACACTATCCCGCAGGATCAGCCAGTAATCACCGGCCGCGTTGACCGTTGGTGATAAGGTATTGTCGCCACTCACAATATTACCGCCATTGGAACTTGTCCAATGGATGGAGAAATTTGCGCCGATACTGAAACCACTTCCTACAAGCACAATACTGGGTGCCTGACAAGTAATGGTGTCGGCAGGAAGGATCTGTGCATTGGGTACAGCAAAATTGGCAAACACCTGCAAAGTATCATAATTATAACATCCATTTGAAGAATCAAAAACCGATACAAAATAAGTGCCCGGCTGATCTACCTGTAAATCTGTGGTATCCTGACCAGAAACAATATGTCCATTAGCGGTAGACCAATTGATCAGCACCAATTCCGGTGGGCCCACGTTGATAAAAATAGAAATGGTGTCTTGATTTGGATCACAAGACAAAACCGATGGAAGGGAGTCCAATATTGTTGGTGGAACAATATTGGCTGGCACAATCACCGTATCCCTGGTGATGCAATTATTACTGGTATTTGTTACGCTTAATACATACACCCCTCCCGCGCCTGCACTGGTATTCAGTGTATTAACAGGGCCTGTAATTTGTCCGGATAAGGCCGTCCAATTGTAGGTAAAAACAGGACCATTGCTACTACCGGTTCCAAATAGCGGAACGGAATCATTTATACAGGTAATAATCCCATTGGACGTTGCGATGGATACCGGTGGGTTAGTTGCCTGAATGATGGTAACCTCCGCACTTGCGGTACAACCTGTTTGCGTATTGGTTACGACCAATTCATAGGTTCCAACCTGATTAACCGTGCAATTTTTCTGATCGGTACTACCCACAATATTACCATTCTGGGTAGACCATTGGTAGCTGGAAAAGCCCGGCTGACTGGAGTTTCCAAAAAGTATAGTTGTTGGTGCTCCACAACCCAGGGGTTGTGGAGGTGTGATCCAGGCTGCGATCGGGTTAGGGTTTAAAATAACGTTTACGTTGGCGGTTCTGGAACAAACTGCATTCCCATTTACTACATAAGAAACGGTTAGTGTGTACTCACCTGGTGCATCTACAGAAGGAGTAAGGGTATTTACACCTGAAACAATATTACCGTTTCCAGTAGTCCACTCATATTCAATGTTAGGACCTGTGCTGGATCCATTTCCAGATAGTTGTATCGTTGCTCCTTCACAGGGAATTGTTACTACCGATGGAGATGCTACTGCATTTACATTAACCACGTTCACTACAACGGTATCCGTAACGGGACATGTTGCATTAAAGAAAATATCATCCAGGGCAAAATCATTCCCGCCAAGGGTCGTATTTTGATTTACAATACATATTGTAGCAGAAGAATTAGCACCGCTGTTCCAGACTTGAAAGTAGTTCTGCCAGTTACAGGTTGAACTCGGCGCCGAGAACACCGGCCCTAACGGCGTACCATTGATATTAAATTGCAAAAGTGCCGGTGATGACGCCACAAGGGAGGTTACCCATGCAGAAAATACATAGCTGGTATTGGGCATTACACTAACGGTCTGGCACCATACATCCTGATTAGGTGTACCGGCTCCGTTTACCGCCATCATATTCCCGTTTCCGGAAGTATGATCCCCACACGGAGCAAATCCAGGGTGTGAATTTTGCGGGTTATCCAGGATATCATATACCCCTTCAGGCACCAAATTGCCCGGGTTGAATCCGTAATCGGAAGTAAATCCGGAATTCCCATCCTCAAAATCTCCATTTTGAATCAGGTTATTGGAAAAATCTGCGGCTACGGCTGTCAGAACATAACTCGTAGTTTGCGACACTGTGACAGTAGGCGTCAAAGTATTTCCTCCTACCATTCCTACCGTGGGCGTCCAGTTGAAACTCAGGTAATCGCCTGAAATATCCCCCTGCAACTGAACTGGCGAGATAGGAGGGCATATATATATATCCTCACCAGCATTTACCGTGATCGGACACTGCGCCTGGCCTTTTGAAAACCCAAAAAAAGCCAGCAAAACAAAAAGCGTAAATCGATTTTGATCCATGTAGTCTAAGTTTTATACCACGCTGACAGATGCAATGGAACAAATGTACGATGCTTGATATAGTTTTGCCCCAGCGATTATGACCACTGAAGATTTTAAAATATTTGCGCCTTCCATTCCCACCGATCCCGGCATATATAAGTATATAGATGCCGAAGGAACGATTCTTTATGTGGGCAAGGCTAAAAACCTGCGGAATCGGCTGTCCTCTTATTTTGGGGATAAAAAACATCAATTGGCAAAAACCAAGGTGTTGGTGCGTCATGCCCATCATATTGAATTTACCATTGTAGAAACGGAAACAGATGCCTTGTTGCTGGAAAACACCTTGATCAAGAAGCACCAGCCGCGATATAACGTAATGCTCAAGGATGAGAAATCGCCACTCATCTATATCTGTATCAAAAAGGAAAGATTCCCCCGTGTATTCCTAACCAGAAAAACTTTTAAAGACGGCTCCACGTACTTTGGCCCCTATCTCCAAAAGTTCAGGGTGGAACAAATTGCCGAACTTATCCGCAAATTATTCCAACTCCGCACTTGTCAACTCAATCTTTCAGCAGAAAATATCAGGAACAACAAGTTCAAACCCTGTCTGGAATACCATATCAAAAACTGTGCTGCCCCCTGTATTGCTCTGGAAACAGAAGAATCCTACAACAAAAAAATCGAATCCATTAAAAACATCCTCAAAGGGAATTTTTCAGCTGTAAAAAATCATCTCAAAGAAGAGATGCTGCGTTATGCTGAAAACATGCAATTCGAACATGCACAACAAACCAAGGAAAAACTTGCCTTGTTTGAAGACTATCAGGGAAAAAGTACCGTAGTTAACCCATCTATCAAGGATGTGGATGTTTTTGCCATTGCCGATGACGAAAAAGAAGCATTTGTCAATTACCTCAAAGTAGCTAATGGCGCTGTGATTCACACCTACACACTAACCCTTACCAAAAATCTCGATGAAGACCGTGAAACCCTCCTGGTATATGCTATCCAGAATATGCGGGAACGGTTTCAGAGCATGACCCAGGAAATTATTGTGCCCTTCGAACTGGTGCTGCCGGAAAAGGATGTACAGATCACCGTCCCCAAAATCGGAGATAAAAAAAAGCTTCTTGAGCTATCTGAAAAAAATGTTCAGTACCACCTGTTACAAAAGAAAAAACAGGCTGCAAACGCCACCGGTAAACAAACCAGTGCTGAACGCATCCTTCGCACTTTACAATCGGATCTGCACATGGAGGCCATTCCGCTGTGGATGGAATGCTTTGACAACTCTAACCTCCACGGTACCAATCCGGTGTCAAGTTGTGTAGTATTCAAAAATGCCAAACCTGCTAAAAAAGACTACCGGCATTTTAACGTCAAAACGGTTGAAGGCCCGAATGACTTTGCCAGTATGGAAGAGGTGGTGCATCGGCGATATAAGCGCCTTCTTGAAGAGGATGCAGGGTTGCCCCAGTTGGTAATCATTGATGGTGGTAAAGGACAACTCAGTGCTGCAATGAAGAGCATACGTGCACTCGGATTGGAAGGAAAAATGACGGTCATTGGTATTGCCAAACGTCTGGAAGAAATTTATTTCCCGGACGATCCCGTTCCGGCACATATCAACAAGAAATCCGAATCGCTAAAACTCATCCAGCAGGCTCGTGATGAAGCGCACCGTTTTGGACTCACATTTCACCGAAACCAACGCAGTAAAAATTTTATCAAAACCGAGCTCACGGATATTCCGGGCATCGGTGCTAAAACCTCAGAGAAACTGCTCCAGCATTTCGGCTCTCTCGCACGTATGCGAACAGCTGATCCGATAGAAGTGGAAAAATTGATTGGAAAAGTGGCAGCCGGTAAGGTCAAGGCGTATTTTGAGGCGGGTGCGTGAAGATTTTACCGCGGAGGCGCTTTATGATAAGTTTCTTCAGTCGCCTCTGCGTCTCCGCGCCTCAGCGGTAAAAAACCTACACACCTTTCAACATCCATAAATTCTTCACTTATGAACAGCCGAAAATCTCTGTTGCTCCTTTCTGCCGGTATCCTGGCTACTTTTCTCTTTGCTTCCTGTGCCGATCAGGAACCTGTTCAGGAATGTTTGCGCGGAACCCAATATGGCTTCCTGCGAGGCTTGTTACACGGCTTTATCACACCTATCAGCTTCATTGCAAGTCTGTTTGACGACAATGTTGCCATTTATGCCATCAATAATACCGGCGGCTGGTACGATCTCGGATTCCTCCTCGGCTCCAGCGGCTGGGGCTTTATGGCTGGTAATCGTTCGAAGAAGTAGGATATTGGGGGCATTTGAGTCATTTGGGGGTCATTTAGGTCATTTAGGTCATTTACGGGTCATTTAGGGGTCATTTAGGTCATTTAGG